>JAPOIQ010000018.1 GCA_029978815.1 bacterium | reverse complement strand
TGGTGAGCGCCTCAGGTTCCCTGACGTCTGATCCGAACCGGGTGATCATCGCTCGTCCGGCAGCGACCGGTTGCGGTATCGAATCTCCAACCATGCAAGGTGCAAACAAGGTCGGCCCCATCAATCTCGCCGAACACTGAGAAATCCGCATTTCTGTGCCGGCAGCGCCGCTGCACAATGAAATCACCGACCTCAACGTCGTCTTCGACGATGTTTGCGGTTGAAGCCTCGACCTTTGCCCGGGCTTCTGCTTCGGTTCGGGTCATTCGTTCTACAGAGAGCGACTTCAACAAGTTGTAGACGTATTCGTTGTACGGCCCTTTACGCCACGCAGTGAACCGGCAGGAGAGCAGGAGCGAATTCGACCAATCGACTGCACCGTTATCGACGGTGAGCTCGAGGAGATCACGAGGAAAGGTGAAGCGAAAGCCAGCTTTACTTGATGCATTCTCGATCGTGCTCCCGTCGAGCACTTTCTTTGAGCGCACATCGATAAAGATCTCGACAGACGACCCGTCAGCGTTTGTTCCCCGAATGAGGATCGGTTCGCCAATGAGCTCACAAACAGTTGGAGCTTTGGCCAAGAGTGGCTCCCACCATGCTGCAACTCTCGCCACGAGATCTGTGGGTTCTCTTTGCCAAGACTGGTGAAGGTCGTCGAGCCATGGTTGCCAATCGGAGCGGTAGCGCTGCAAGTACGAACGTTTGTAGTCGAAGATCGCCTCGACGTCACGCTCAGGCATCGGGTGGGTGACCGAGATCTCATCATCGGTCACAGAAATTGTCGAACCAGGAATGGCAAGCAGGCCGTTCTTACCCGCCTGAGATAACTGTTCAAGGAACCATCGCTGATCTGGGAAGATGCTTGCCTCATCACCAGAAATCATGTTGAAATGAAAGAGCCCATCGTCGAGAAACGCTGGTGGCCCAGCGCTGGGCACAACGCAACGGGCATCGAGAGCTTCAACGTATTTCAGAGCTCTTGCGCCTTGGCTCTCAACTTTCGCGGCACATAACTCAGCCATTTCGGTAGTGGTGAGTTCGTACACCATGGGGTACCAAATCGCGCCTGAATACTGGAGCCAGTGCAGATCGACGGGGCCGTGCGAACGCAGGGCGGCAAGATCATGAGTGCGACAATCATTTTGATTCACGATGCGGTGCTTCCCGTCGCTCACCACAATTGCTGAATCTCCTCCAGGGCCGTCGGTGATGGAGGTCTCGACGTGGATCGCAATCGTGAGCCCGTCGCAAAGCACCTGTTCGACACCATCTTCCGTAGATATGAAGTTCGAAAAACCCATCTGCTCGAATTCGCGCCGCTGCTCAGACGTCGGGTAATCGGGAAGCAGAATTGGGATATCTCTTCTCAGGTGGTGTTGAAGCCAATGAGCATCGTGATGATCGCCGTGAAGGTGAGACACATAGAGGTAATCAGCGTTTTCAATGCGATCGAGAAGTTGCTCATCAAGTTGATCGTTGCGTGGGAACACAAACCACGAACCTAGAAATGCAGGTTCAAACCAGGGGTCACACAGAATCGACCCTGCCTCACATTCGATGAGGATTCCAGCGTGACCGAGAGAAGTTGCGAGCACGGGTTAGGCAACAGGTGGGTCAGTTGACTGCTGTCCGGCTCGTGACACGTGCTCGGTCCATTTGTCGCCGTTCCAGTAACGGAGTTCAAATCGACCTGAAGGATCCGCATACCAGCCGGCGGGAGCCGCTGAGGCCGCAGCAGTGGATGATGACGATGCCGTTGATGTTTCAGCGGCATCGGGGGCAGAGGCTGAAGTCTCTGACTGCATTCCCCAACCAACTTCTCCGGCGTCAGCGGGTTCGGCCGCCGGCGCAGCGGTTTGCTCGCCCGCTTCGGAAATCGGCCGAGAGAGATAGGCGACGATGTCGGAACCTGCGTTCACGATTGAAACGACCGACCATCCATCAGATGAGGCTTGTTGGAGTTCCGCAGAAAGATTCGACGCCTCGTAAGAGGAAACGCTTATCGTTTTGAACTCGAGCATGGACGAAATTCTACTCGCTACAAACTGCGCGTGCCCGACGAAACCGGCAGACTATACAGATGTCAGTCGTTGCGCTAACGAAGTATGAGGTCACCGACATGGTCGAGACCTTGTCAGCGACACTTGCGGTGATTGTTGCGATTGCGGCAGTTGTCATTGCGGTGAGTTGGGCTACAGGTCAAGAGAAGGTCTTGAACGCCGTACGAGAATTTCGGGCGACGATGACGTTGTGCATTGCGGGTGGGGCAATGCTCGGTTCGTTGTACTTCTCGGAGATTGCGAACTACATTCCCTGTCGATTCTGTTGGTTTCAACGAATTGCGATGTACCCAATCGCAATGATCGGACTGGTCTCATTCATCCGTCGCGATGCAGGAGCGCGACTGTATGTCTTGCCGATTGCTGCGATCGGGGCGTGCATTTCGGCTTGGCACTACCTCATCGAATGGCGGCCGGCTCTCGACACAGGTTCCTGTGCAGCAACTGGTCCCTCATGCACTGATATCTGGTTCCGTTCCTTTGGCTTTCTCACTCTTGCGGGAATGGCACTTATTGGATTTCTCGCCCTCATCATCGTGAACGCAATTCCGGAGCGTGTCGAAGAGTGAAGTTCGTTGCTGCGATCATTGCCGCCGGACTCTTTGCAACTGCATGCTCGTCTGAAGTTGTTGTCAAACTAGAAACTGAAGCGCCTGCGACAACGGCGATCGGTGAGTCGGAACAATTCGATGCAGATCTTTCTGATGAACCGACCACGACTGCGGTTGATGATGTTCAACAGGACGACTCACTGGATTCTTCGCCCGACGAGCAGATCGTCAACCCAGATGAGGTCGCTGAAATTGTTGACTTTCCTGATGAGTTCGAAGGGCAAGTCCGCCCTGTTGCAGTGAGCGGAAATCCTCTGCCATTTCTTGTTGACACTCACAGCGACGAAGCGGTCGGCGGGTCGATACCGTCGATTATTGGGGAGGACTTTGAGGGAAACACGGTGGCGGTTCGGTCGACCGATGGAACAGCAACACTGGTCGTGTTTCTCGCGCATTGGTGCCCCCACTGCAATAACGAAATTCCAGAAATCAATCGGATCCGTGATGCCGATGCATGGCCTGACGGTCTTCGAGTCGTTGGAGTGAGTACGGCGGTTTCCCCTCAGCGACCAAACTTTCCCCCGGAGCGTTGGCTCGAGGAGAAGGACTGGAGCTACGAGATCATGGCGGACGCATTCGATAGCAGCAGATCATCGTTTATCGCTGCAGAAGCCTTCGGCGTGACGGGGTTCCCGTTCATGGTGCTCATCGATGAAAGCGGACTTGTCCGAGGACGCTGGAGCGGTGAACTCGGCGCGCTTGCGCTCGCCGAACTTGTGACATCGTTGATCAATCCACCAGCAGATGTTTAAGCGCTGGCTCTAACGACCACTGCTTTGTCATCTCGAGCGCTCGTTTTCGGGCCCCCTCGTCGGTAGCGCCTGTATTTGTCGATCGAATCATGATGTTTTTGGCCGTGTGCTGGTTGTCGACGAACTCGATCACATCGGTGTCCCAGCCAAGTGCAGACAGCACATCTGCCCGGAACGTATCGGTGAGCAGATCACCGAGACGTTCACGAACGATGCCATGGCGAACGAGTGACTCGAAGCCAGATGGCACTTGCGATCGATCGATTTGTCGTTGGAGGTCATGCTGACAGCATGGAGCAACGAGTAGATGTTTGCTGCCCCATCTCACCGCTTGAGCGATCGCGTCATCAGTCGCAGTGTCACAAGCATGAAGAGCGATCACGAGGTGTGGAAGGAGATCTGGCTCGGGCTGCCAGTCAGCGATCGCCCCGGTGACAAATCTGATTGTCTCCCATCCGAGTTGTATGACGATGTCGTTGAGCTGCGACATGAGTTCGCCCTTGAGATCAACTCCGGTGGTCTGCACATCAAGCCCGGCTTGAACGAGGTGGTAGTGCGCCGCCAAGGTGAGTACCCCCGAGCCACAACCAAGGTCAACGATTCGAAGGGGGACGGAGCGGTCGTGCTCACGAACGAGGTGGTCAAGAATTTCGACAAATTGTTGAACTTGCCGATACTTGTCTCGGGCAGTTGGTCGAACAACCCCCGCGTCAGTCGAGATTCCCACATAGCGAAGAAACGCTGCTGACTCTGGAACGTGATGTTGTTTCTGCCGATCATGCTGAGTGTCAGATTGCTTGCGTGAGGCTGCATGTCGAACCTGCTGCACTTTGCCTCGACGAGAGATAGTCACCTGCACATCATTGCCGCTCATGCGGATGTAGGCGGTCCGCATACCCAATCGAAAGAGATCAATGAAATGTTCGATTGCAGCATTGGCATCAAGGTTGGTGACGTTGGTGTTCCTGCCGTCGAATTCTTCAAATTGGTAGACGACAGCATCTGCAAGAGTGACCGGACGAATGCGAATTCGTTCAAGGTCGCTTTGAGCACCTGAGCGATGCCCACGAATGGTGGCTTCGATCAGTTCCCCACGTATCACGTTTCCCGCAACTGAGCGAATGTCGTCGATATCAAGCGCAAGTTCATTCATCATGGCACTAGGTCTCGTGTGGCTGACGAAACAAGAGCGTTCCATACGTCATCATCCTCGTATCCCAATGCCCACAATGCCACGCCATGTATTCCAGCACGCCGGGCCATCTCAACTCGGAGTGCAACGCCATCGGCATCAATCCAATGCAGTTGGCGCGTCTGAACGCACTGGGTGACACCATCGTTAACAGTGAGTTGGTAGGTCGCCGCCCACTCACCGGTAACCGCATCGGCAACGGGCGCGATATTTCGCCGCAAGATGAGGTCATCCAACGTTCCCGGGTTAATGCCGGTTCGACCCGGTGCATCGATCGGACACTCGCCGCTCACGGCGGTCGGCCAGTTGTAGCCGTAAGAGCCAATGCCGAGCACGATGCGATCATGGAATTCTGATGGGACCGCGAGAAGCACCCCATCACTGACTTGTTCGACCCATTCGAGGGGCGCGATAGGCCCAGGTTCAGCGACTGAGTAGTCGTAAGCCATGATGCGCAATGCGTCGACATGTTGAGCGATTGCACCGTGGTCATAGACCCAATATCCCGGGTCTCCGGTCACGCGCTCGTCATAGACAGCGGGAATGCTCACCGAAAGTGTCCTGCCATCGCTGTGAAGGACGGTTGAAAGTTCACGGATGAATTTGACCCAATTGGGTCGTGTGGTCGACCAGGTGGCCGGGTCGTCCGCAAATGCAAACTGCTCGTAATCAATGTCGATGCCATCAACATCGAATTGGTCAGCAAATTCACGAATTGCTGCGACATGGGCTGAGCGCACGACGGGGTCAGACAAGATCGTGGCCATCTGCCCTGCGTCCATCCTGTCGAGTAACGACGGGACAATCGCAACTCCGGCATCTCGGAGTTGCGAAAAGTATGTTGCGGCAAGATCATCGGGAGTGAACGTGTCTTGTTCAATCGCATCGAAGCCGCTCACAGAGAACCAGAACGGCGAGACTTCTCGCAGATCATCAAAGCGGGAAATACCCGAATCTGGTTGTTGCAGTACTCGCTCAAGCACCCAGTAAGGGGTCCACCCATCGATCGTGGCCGGCTTTGGGGGTAGAGGCTGAGAGGTGGTTGTCGCAGCTGTTCGCACAGAGTCGTTTGGCCAGAACGAGACACCTACAGCGACTACGCAGATCACACCAAGAATTCCAAGAAGGAGATTCGCACGCACTCGGGCGGCTGGTGCCTCTACGTCATCCATAGTGACGATGCATTGATTTCGGTGAGCGATGAGATGATTCGTATGCCATCGGCATCATTCAACGGCTTCATATTCGGTACGCCGATGACAACGCATCCCGCGGCGTGAGCAGAAGCGACGCCTGTCGGTGAGTCCTCGATTGCGACACACTGTGAAGGGTGAACTCCGAGCTGCGCGGCAGCAGCAATGTATGGCTCGGGGTGGGGCTTGCCGTGTGTGACTTCATCTCCGAACACGGTCGCAGCAAAGGTGCCCTCCGGTAGTTCTGCAAGCACTGCTTCGGCGAAACGGCGCCATGACATCGTTACCAGCGCACATGGAATATCTGCAGCGCGAAGTTCGTGGAGAAGTTCTCGGGCGCCCGGTCGCCATGGAAGTTGTTCCTGGCACGACTGGATGACCGAATCGAGCAGATAGTCGACAACTGCTTTCGGCTTGAGGTCAACACCGCCATGTTTGATGATGTAAGCCGCCGTATCGAAAAGATCGAAGCCGACAACCGCATGGGCGTGCTCTTCCGACCAGGTGTTGCCAAATGACTCAACGAGGCGGTACTCGGCCGCAAACCAATACGGCTCGGTATCGACGAGCGTGCCGTCCATATCCCACAGCACCGCTGCGGGAGCGACTGACATCGTTCTCAGTTATTCCTGAACGAGTTCGATCAGGGTGCCAAAGCTCCCCTTCGGATGCATGAACGCAACGGTTGTTCCTCGGCTACCCGGCCGAGGTGCAGTGTCAATTGGCGTTGCCCCAGCAGCGACCATCGCCTCAAGAGCAGCGGCGCAGTCATTTACTCGGTAGCCAATGTGGTGAAGGCCTTCGCCGCGCTTCTCAATCGCTTTCGCAACTGGAGAGTCGTCGCGGGTTGGTGTGAGTAACTGAACGTAGCTCTCAGCAACTTTGAGCAATGCCTCCTCGACACCATCGGATTCGACAACCTCGCGGTGATCGACCGTTGCGCCAAAGGCTCGCTTGTAATAGTCAATGGCCGCCTCGAGGTCTCGAACGGCGATAGCGACGTGGTCAATTTCGGTAAGCAACATTTGAATAGTCTGCCTGAGAACTCAGCGCGCGTGGCGTTGGAAGGTCGTGATTTTGTGCTCACCGATGCGTTCGCGCTTTTCGGGATCATCGATTCCGAGTCCCTCAGACGGCGAAAGGCAAAGGACTCCGGCCTTACCCTCGATCTCGTTCCTATGGACGGCTCGCGCGGCCTCGCCGGTCTCCTCAAGGGTGTAGACCTTGCTCAACAATGGCTGGATTCGGCCTTGGTCGATAAGCCTGTTTGCTGCCCATGATTCTGCGTAATTCGCGAAGTGTGATGACAAGAGGCGCTTCAACTTCATCCAGAAGTGGCGGTTGTCGAATTCAACCATGTAGCCCGATGTGGCAGCGCACGTTACAACCGTGCCGCCTCGTCGAACGGCAAAGATGGAAGCTCCCATTGTCGAGCGCCCCGGATGTTCGAAGACGATGTCAGGGTCTTCACCGATGAGCTCTCGAATGCGGCCGCCGAACCTACGCCATTCAGATTCGTCTTGGGTGTGTTCGTCTTTCCAGAACGAGTATCCCTCCGCGCTGCGATCGATGACCGCCTCGCAGCCGAGGTCGTTGAGCAACGCCGCACGCTCCGGAGAAGAGACGACGCCAATCGGCGTGCCACCACCGTTGAGCACGTATTGCACTCCGTATCCGCCGATTCCGCCCGTTGCACCCCAGATCAACACGGAGTCACCCTGTTTCATCCGGGCGCCGTTATCACTGACGAGCATCCGATAGCTCGTCGAGTTGCACAGAGCGTTCACCGATGACTCTTCCCATGTGAGGTGGCTTGGCTTCGGCATGAGCTGATTGGCCTTAACCACCGAGATGTCGGCAAGTCCACCGAAGTTGGTTTCAAACCCCCAAATGCGCTGATTTGTGGCGAGCATCGAATCGTCATGGGCACTCGGGTCTTGATCATCGACATGGTTGCAATGCACCGTGACCCTGTCGCCTGGTTTCCAATTTCGAACCGCTGAGCCGACTCTCAGCACGACGCCAGATGCGTCAGAACCAATGATGTGTTCGTCCCGCTTGTGGCGTGCTGCCCACTCAGACTCGCGGGCGAGTCGATCAAGAAAGCCGAAGGTAGGGAGCGGCTCAAAAATTGACGTCCAGACGGTGTTGAAGTTGATCGACGAGGCCATGACCGCCAGGTACACCTCATCGGGAGCGAGGTCGGGAAGTGCGACTTCGCCGATGTGTAATGACTTGCGCGGGTCTTTGTCGTTGGATTCGAGTCCCTCGAACATCGCAACTTCATCACGTTTTACAAACGCAGCGCGATACGACTCGGGAAGCGGCAGTGCCGCAAGCTCGTCACCAGAGGCACCTTGAACGATGGCTTGCTGAATCGCAAGTGTCTCAGAATTGGGGGATGACATAGTGGAAACTTACCGGCCGGTAACTCCAACGTACAAGGCGAACCAAACACGCGTTACGGTTTGCCCCATGACTTCTTCACACATCATTGCTGGAGCACGCACACCGATCGGAAAAATGAGTGGCGCGTTCACGACGATGTCTGCCGCACAACTCGGCTCGGTTGCGATCAAAGGTGCTCTTGAGCGTTCAGGTGTCGCACCGGCTGACGTCGACCACGTGATCATGGGCCAGGTACTGATGGCAGGGCAGGGGCAGGTGCCAGCACGCCAGGCTGCAGCAGGGGCCGGGATTCCGATGGGAGTCCCCTCTGTGAATGTCAACAAAGTCTGTCTCTCGGGACTGAATGCGATTTATCTCGCTCATCAGATGATCATGAGTGGTGACGCTGACATCGTTGTGGCCGGTGGTATGGAGTCGATGACAAACGCCCCGCACCTTCTCGCTGGAGCCCGCAGTGGCTACCGCTACGGCAATACCGAACTCGAGGATGCCATCGTGAAAGACGGCTTGTGGTGCGCCTTTGACGCCTGCTTGATGGGAACCGGAACTGAGCAGTATGCAGATGGTTCGATCAGCCGTGAAGAGCAAGACCGCGTTGCCGCTGCATCTCATGAACGTGCCGCAGATGCAACGAAGAATGGTCGGCTTGCGGAGGAGATCATCCCCGTTGAGGTTCCTCAGCGGCGTGGCGATGCAATCACCGTCACCGAAGATGAAGGCATCAGAGCCGATACCACCGAACAAAGTCTCGGCGGTCTACGTGGAGCATTTGGTGGGCAAGGCACGATCACTGCAGGAAATGCTTCACAGATTTCTGATGGTGCTTCAGCGGTAGTGATGATGTCTCAGCGCGCTGTTGCTGACCGCGGTCTCCAACCACTTGCCGAGTACGTCTCCTACGGAATGGTTGCAGGCCCCGACAATCCGTCGTTGCTGCTGCAGCCGGCAAACGCGATCAGGGCGGCACTTGCAAAGACCGATCTGTCGGTGAGCGATATCTCGCTGTTCGAACTCAATGAGGCGTTTGCTGCAGTGGGAATTGCATCGATGAACGATCTCGGTATCAGCGACGAAATCGTGAACGTCAACGGTGGGGCGATCGCTGTCGGCCACCCAATCGGCATGAGCGGCAATCGTCTTGCGCTGACGCTTGCTCACGAGCTTCGCCGTCGCGGCGGTGGATATGGAGCAGCCGCCCTCTGTGGCGGTGGCGGACAAGGCGATGCTCTCATCATCAAGGTCTGAGGTTGGGCCCTCAGTAAGGGCACTTCAGCAGTGTGAGCAATTCTTAGCGACTATGTCGCTTCATTAATTCGCGTTCGGCCCTCGAACGCGCGTCCCAATGTCAGTTCGTCTGCGTACTCAAGATCACCGCCGACTGGGAGACCGCTTGCGAGGCGTGAAACGGTGATACCAAGCGGTGACAACATTCGAGCGAGGTACATCGCAGTGACCTCACCTTCGGTATTTGGGTTCGTGCAGATCACAACCTCAGTGACCTCCTCAGGACCCAAGCGGGCAAGAAGCTCGCGGATTTTGAGTTGGTCGGGACCGATGCCTTCAAGTGGATTCATTGCCCCAAGCAGTACGTGGTACCTACCTCTGAATTCTCCGGTTCGTTCAATCGCAATGATGTCACGAGATTCTTCGACGACACATAGCGTCGTGCTATCTCGCCGCTCATCAGCACAGATTGGGCAAAGTGCGCTTTCCGCGACGTTGAAACAGCGCTCGCAAAATTGGACTCGGGCTTTCGCCTCGCGGATCGCATCAGAGAGTCGGTTGGCATCGACTTCAGGGATCTTGAGTAAGTGAAACGCAATGCGTTGTGCAGATTTCGGTCCGATACCTGGCAGTCGGCCGAGTTCGTCAATCAGCGTTTGAACCGGAGGAGTGTGAACGGCAGCCATGATCAGTCGTCAGTAGTCGCGATGAGACGGGTGCCAGGGAAGATGTCAGCAATTTCTTCCTCGGGGCTTCGTTGAGGCGTAACTGGAGCATCGATGATGTCATTTGGATCAATAGGTTCTTCGACAATCTCGGCTGGTCGTCCTGATTCACCAGTTGACGTTGCTCGTTCGACACTTAGCGTGAGTTCGACGACTGTTCTGAGCGCTTGCGCGAGTTGCTGTTGGACTGCG
>JAPOIQ010000114.1 GCA_029978815.1 bacterium | reverse complement strand
GTCGAGCCCCACCAAGAGGTCAACTGGGTCCGCGCTTGACGTTCAAGATCGCCACCGGTGTACCCCGGGGCGGCGGCCGCAATGAGATGACGCCCGGGTGGCGCGTACCTTGCCGACACATTCGACATCACTGCAACATTTGCAACAGGGCCCGTGCGGTCGCCATCGAGGACAATCAAGCGTCGGTCGGTTGGTGGTTCCGGAGCATCGAACCAGACACAACCAGCAGAACGCGGGGTGGTCTTTTGACGATTGAGCAACTCAGCTGCCGTGTTTCCATCGGTCGCAATAACGACCGAGGATGCTCCGATTTCGCCTGAATCGACTCGAACGGCGTGAGCAGAAACTGATCGCACTGGCGCCTGAAGGTGAATCGCATGTTCTGGTACCTGACCGGCGAGTTGCTCAGAGATTGATTGCATTCCGTAGCGCGGCACGGCGGCGCTTCCCCCAAACAACATCTTGAGAATCGTGTCAAACATTCGGGCGCTGCTATTGAGGCCGAGATCTAGCTGGATACCGCCAACTAGCGGGCGAAAGAAGCGGTTGATGAACTTGTTGGAAAACCCCAATGTGGTGAGGGCATCAATGGTTGCGACGTCTGGTCCTCTGAGGAGTTCTGGCACGTCGGTTCGTGCGAGTCTGACACGCAGCGCAAGCAACCGAAGCAGATCAGTTGGAGACGCAACTGCACGAGAGGCAGCGGTTCGCATTGTTGCGAGAAGAGAAGAGGGCTGTTTGAGAGGGTCTCCTAATTCGAATAATCCGGACTCAGTCTTAATGAGGGCGCCAGGATCGAACGCTTCAAGTTCGAGTGCATCCACATTGAGCTGTCGATCGAGCTCGGGATAGGCGGTAAGTAAAACCTGGAAACCACGGTCAAGGAGAAATCCGTCTACATGATCGGTACGAACACGACCACCAACTCCATCACTTGATTCGACCACCACCACCGGAACATCTGCCCGATGGAGAATCGCAGCACATGCCAAGCCGGCGAGGCCGGCACCTACGATTACGACGGGGCGATCGGTGGTGGATGCCATCTCATTCAGAGTAGGGCAGTGAGGGCGTCATCCAATGTCGAGTGGGTAAACACGTAGCCAGATTGTTGAAGCTTGGTCGGCAAAACTCGCTGGCCGGTGAGAAGCAACTGCTCGGCAAACTCGCCACCCACCAGAATCTTCGGAGCAAACGCAGGAACGCTGAAAAAGGTCGGTCGGCGTACCGCCCGACCTAGTGCAGCGGTGAATTGCTGATTCGTCACTGGATTCGGAGCGGTGAGGTTTACGGCACCGCTTACATCGGCCGTGAGCAGATGCACAATTGCGCCGATTTCGTCATCGATGGATATCCAACTCTGCCATTGCCGGCCGGAGCCGAGTCGTCCACCGAGGCCGAGTTTGAAGAGCGGGAGAAGTTTCTTCAATACCCCACCCTTCTTCGACATCACAATCCCTGTTCGGAGGTGTACGACGCGCACCCCGGCTTGTGCTGCTGGTGTCGTGGCCGCCTCCCAGTCGAGGCAGATGTCGGCAAGAAACCCAGAGCCATGTTCGCTGTTCTCGTCAACTTCTTCATCACCTCGGTCGCCGTAGATGCCAATTGCCGACGAATTCAGCAGAATCCGCTGTTTTCCATCACTTGCCAAGTTCGCAAGTGAAGCGGCGAGCAACGACGTGGTTCGAGTGCGGCTCTCGAGCAGCGTTTTACGGTAACTCTGGCTCCAGCGGCGATCACCGATGCCAGCTCCAGACAGGTTGATCACGGCGTCAGCCGCTGTGAGGACATCGAGATCAATCGAGCCGCTATACGGATCCCACTCCGACTCGTGGTCAGAGGCAGAGGCCTTTCTCACGAGGCTGATAACAGTGTGGCCGTCGCCACGAAGCCGATCTTGCAACGCAGTGCCGACGAGTCCTGATGCGCCTGAAATGACGATGTGCATGGCGTGAATCTACGTGTGAAATGAGGATTGAGGGAGACTGAGCGGCGAAATCGTCGCTACAGAAGAGCCTCAAGTTGAGCAGAGTCGAATACCCCTCGAATGAGTTCACTCGAACCATCTGGGCGTATCAGCACGGCCGCTGGTTGGTACGGGACCTGGAAACGACCGTAGATCTCGCCTGCGGTGTCATCAATGTTGGGGAATGTCAGCCCGCCGTCATCAATGAAATTTGAGTAGGTCTCATCATCTCCAGACCAGGCCACGCCGATGATTGAGATGGATTCGCTCCATCGCTGTGATGCCTCCTCGACCGAGGGGGCTTCTCTCATGCATGTCGTTCAATAGGGGGCCCAGAACCACAAGACCACGGCCTTGTCGGAGTAGCCGGCAAGGTTGATGAGTCCACCACCGACCAACGGCGCAGTCCAGTCGAATACCTCGGGGACAGCCGGTTCCACTGGGCTGCTGTCAAGGGCTGCCGAGGGGGGAGTCGTTGATGGCAACGTTGAAACCGTCAGCGAAGTGGACGATTGGTTGACCTCAGCCACTTGTTCATCGATCGCGCAACCAGCGCCTGCAATGGCGAGGAGCCCAGCGAAGAAGACGATATGACGACCACTCATGTCATACGAGAAGGTACAACGAGATCTCAATCGGCGCCATCTTTGCGTAACCTGACCGACGTGAAGACGAGAACGCTCTTGCTGTTGTCACTCGGCTGTGCGTTTGCCATTCTTGGCGCCGGGGTTGGTCTCGTGTTCAAGATTGGCTCTTCTGGGGAGCCGTCCACCCCGATTGAGGTCGGCGTGGCCGCTGAAGTCGGCGACCTTCAAGTTGTCCTGATGGGAGCGGAACGCACCGGTGATCGACAGTTCATCGAAGTTGAGGTTTGGGGCCTCGACGAAGATCAAATTACGGACTCCTTCGTCGTGATCAGCGGGGGTGAGCAGATTGACGCTGAACCAAACACCTGTGCATCAAGTCTTGAGGTAACGCAAGTTTGCAGGGTCGAGTTTGTGTTGCCCAACGAGTCCGTGGAGCCTGCTGTGCTCCTCGTCACACGCGGTGAAGAACGGGCCCGATGGGTATTGGCTGGCAGCTAAGACCCGATACCGTAAGAGCCGATGTCTGAGAACTTTGACCTAGTCGTCATCGGTGGGGGACCCGGCGGATATTCAGCCGCTCTATACGCCGCATCTGCCGGGCTGTCGGTGGCGTTGGTCGAGAAAGACAAACTTGGCGGAACATGCCTCAATCGAGGCTGTATCCCGGCAAAGGCGTTTCTAGAAACGGCGGCGGTGCACCGGCATGTTCAGCACGCTGCCGATTTTGGAATTGAGTCCTCGTCGCCGCAGGTGCGTTTCGAAGTCACCCAGGCGCGGAAGCGCAAAATCGTTGAAGGTCTCGTCGGAGGGATCGGAGCGATGTGTAAGGCGCGGAAGGTAACTGTGTTGAACGGTGAGGGATCGCTTCGACCCGGCCGCCGTGTTGATGTGCGCCACGCTGACGGTGCGACGACGGAGGTCACCGGCGATCACGTTCTCCTCGCTGCGGGTTCGGTCCCGAGAACTATTCCAGGTTTTGAACCCGGCGGTCCAATAATGACGAGTGACGAGGTTCTCGAACTTGAGATGGTTCCTCAGCGAATTGCAGTCATCGGTGGCGGCGCAATCGGTTGCGAATTTGCATCGACGTTTGCTGACCTTGGAGCAGAGGTGACCATTCTCGAAGGTCTTCCGAAGATTCTTCCCGGCCTCGATACTGACGTTGCCAATGTCGTTGTCAAGAGTTTCAAACGGAAGTCGATCGACATCCGCACTGGAGTGAGCGTCAGCGGCCATACACCGCAAGCAGATGGAAGCACGGTGGTCCATCTTGCAGATGGGACTGAACTGCAAGTTGATGCGGTGATCGTTTCAGTCGGGCGGCGCCCAAATAGTGCTCCACTCGGCCTAGAAGCCACTGTGGTCTCCGTCGATGAACGTGGATTCGTAGTAACCAACGAGTATTGCGAAACAACAGAAGAGGGCGTCTATGCCATCGGCGACCTCATCGATAGCCCGCAACTCGCTCACGTTGCCTACGCCGAAGCGGTGATGGTGGTAAAACATTTGCTCGGTGAGCAACCACTGCCAGTCGATTACGACAGGGTTCCTTGGGCGATCTACTGCGATCCAGAGGTTGCGTGGGCAGGACCGGGTGAAGATGCAGCAAAAGCCGCAGGTCTCGACGTCGTCGTTGGAAAGCACCCTTTCAAGTTCAACAGTCGCGCTCAAATCGTTGGCTCGACCGATGGAATGGTGAAGGTGATCGCCAAGAAGAACTCTGATGGGACCGCCGGCCAGGTGTTGGGTGTGCACATGGTTGGGCCATGGGTCACGGAGCAGTTGTCAGGCGGCTACCTCGCAGTCAACTGGGAGGCTTCAGTCGACGAAATCGCCGAATTCATAATGCCGCATCCAAGCTTGAGCGAACTGTTTGGTGAGACAATGCTGTCGATGACCGGTCGTTCATTCAACGGCTGAGTGACGGTGTAAGGATCTAGTTCGGAGAAGACAATGGCAGATGTAACACTTCCTCAGCTTGGTGAAACAGTCACCGAAGGCACCATCACCCAGTGGTTCAAGCAGGTGGGCGACACCGTCGCCGCCGATGAGCCCTTGTTCGAGGTGTCGACCGACAAGGTAGATACCGAGGTTCCGAGTCCGGTGAGCGGCATTGTTGCTGAGATTCGAGTAGCCGAAGGTGACACGATCGACGTCGGAACAATTGTTGCGGTCGTCTCCGCCGATGGTGCCGCTGCCGCCCCAGCACCTGCACCTGAATCAGCACCTGCTCCTGCACCAGCGCCAGAACCCGCACCGGCTCCTGCGCCTGCACCAGAACCAGAACCCGCACCGACGCCTGCTCCAGCGCCGGAACCCGCACCGACGCCTGCTCCAGCGCCAGCTGCTACGCCTGCGCCAGCAGTGTCTGAGCGCACTCCAGCAGCGAACGATTCTCGATTGCTCTCGCCGGTTGTTCGACGATTGGTGAACGAACATGGGATCGACTCCTCCGCTCTCGTCGGCACTGGCCCCGGTGGTCGTGTCACCAGAGAGGATGTGCTCGACCATCTCGACAAGGTCGGATCTGCGCCTGCGAACAGAACACCCGTCGACCCTGCACCAGCGCCGGCAGTTGCTACTGCACCGGCTCAGCCTGCACCACCATCCCATGCGCCGACGGCT
>JAPOIQ010000226.1 GCA_029978815.1 bacterium | reverse complement strand
TACGGTCTTCGAAAAGGTGACCATCTCGTTGGCATGATGCGACCAGCGGGGCGCAATGAAAAGAACCCTGCGATTTTGGAGATTCAAACCGTTAACGGGCGTCCACCTGAAGAGGCAAAGAAGCGTCGCAAGTTCGAAGAGATGACGGCTTTGTTCCCTGACGAAAAACTCCGTCTTGAGAACGAAGCTGATCCAACCGACATGATCTCTCGGATCATTGACCTCATTTGCCCGATCGGTAAGGGCCAGCGTGGCCTCATCGTGTCACCGCCGAAGGCCGGCAAGACGACGGTCATGAAGTCCATCGCTACCTCGATTGAGCGAAACAACCCAGAAGTCCGACTCATTGTTCTTCTCATCGATGAACGCCCCGAAGAAGTCACCGATATGCAACGTCATGTTCGCGGCGAAGTGATTGCATCGACCTTCGACCGTCCAAGTGATCAGCACACGCAAGTTGCCGAAATGGCAATTGAGAAAGCGAAGCGGATGGTCGAATATGGCGAAGACGTCGTCATCATTCTCGACGGCATCACTCGTTTGAGCCGTGCATATAACCTCGCTGCTCCAGCAAGTGGTCGAATTCTTTCTGGTGGTATCGATGCCGGAGCGCTGTACCCGCCGAAGCGATTCTTTGGCGCAGCCCGCAATATCGAAGAAGGCGGCTCGCTGACGATTCTCGCGACTGCGCTCGTCGAGACGAACAGCCGAATGGATGAGGCGGTCTTCGAGGAGTTCAAGGGCACGGGCAACATGGAATTGCGCTTGGACCGGAAACTTTCGGAGCGTCGGGTCTACCCAGCAATTGACGTTGATGCGTCGAGTACCCGCCACGAAGAACTGCTGTTTGACCGCAAACAACTCCAGATGGTGTGGAAACTTCGCCGAGTGCTTTCAGGCCTCGCAGCGGATGGAAGTGCGGCACCAGGTCTTGAGTTGTTGGTTGACCGCCTGAAGTCATTCCGTACAAATGATGAGTTCCTCACGGAGATCGCAAAACAACCAGGCATGTAACCATCGACCCTTGTGGTTCCGGCGTGCTTGCCCGCTAACATTTCGAAGGCCTGAGTCAGGAGAAATTCGCATGAAGTCTGATATCCACCCAAATTACGAAGTTGTGACCGTTCGTTGTTCTTGTGGCAACGCATTCGAGACCCGCTCAACCCGTTCGGGTGAGCAGATTCTCGAGCTTTGTAACGAGTGCCACCCGTTCTTCACCGGCAAGCAGAAGCTCGTTGACTCCGGTGGACGCGTTGAGCGCTTCAATCGCCGCTATGGCGAGCGCGCCAAGAAGTGACGTAGCCCCTACGGGGACATACTGTGCTTGAAACGGGGACGGTTGGAGACGATCGTCGTCCAGCATTGATTGCAGCGGCGCTTCAGTCGCTGGCTCGAGATCATCGAAATCTTGTCGACGCGCCGGTCGTTCCGTTCCCTGGCGGAGCTGGCATTCATGACCCATCTGGGTCATTCGTGTGGTTAGACATCCAGCCAGAACGATTGCTCGGTGCAGCGATTGCCTTACATCTCAGGAGGGGAACAAGTCGACTCGACATTGTCATCCCAGATATTCACCGTGATGTAGCGCCGACGGTTGCACGACGAGCAGCGCAGTGGAACATTCCAATTGAGGTCTTCAGCCTCGAAGAAAAGTCTCTCCAGGCTGTTGTCCCTGCTCCCGCTCCTCCAGAACAGGAGTGCAAATTCGATATCGATCCGTTCCGCTCAGTCATCTCCGAAGCTGGCGCAGAGGTCGTCATCGAACACGGTCTTCTCACCGGAGAGGTCGCAGGACTTGAGGTCTGTCGGGTTGTCTTTGAAGATGAATGGCGGTTGCGAGTCGGGGTGGGCTCTCAAGATCGAGAAGCCTTTCATACGTTGCACGGTGATGCTCCGATTCTTGACTCGCTTGTCCGTGTGGTCGAATTTGTGCAGACATATCGCCAACCAACGGCTGACCCCCACCCGCTCAATCGGCTCTCACCAGAGCGCTGGATGCGCTCAACATTTACCTCTGAGCGGTCGCAGGCATCTCCCGCACTCGCTCATATGCCAGGTGTTCTTCCCCGTGGAAGTATGTCGGACGCTTCGCCGGCTTTTGCGGTGTCCGAACTCGACGGCGTATCGACGTTATTTGCCTTCACGACGGGTGCCGACCTCGGGGCGTTAGTTGATGCTGCGGATCATGCCCATTGGTCAGCCCACCAGAGCGAAGTGAGTGAAATTGTCGTGGTAGTCGACGGGCGAAACCGTCTGCCCGTCCTCGACGCCATCGCAGAGCGTTCAGTGAAGCCAATGCGTGTCATCTCGCGGAGCGAACTTGCGAGCCTCTGAGAGTAACCTCAGTACACCATGACGCAGCCTTCTACTGAGCACGATGCTCTCTTCGAGCGCCTCGCGTCTCACATTGGCGAATTTCGCGAATTAGAGCAGCGACTTGCTGACCCTGCGACTGCGGCCGATCCGAATGAACTGCGAAAGGTGTCGCAGCGTTATCGCCAGTTGCAAGCATTCGTTGAGGCTCTTGCCGAGCGAGACCGCCTTATTGATGACATCGCTGCAGCGACCGAACTTGCAGAGGTTTCTGAGGTTGACGATCGTGTTGCCTTTGAACAAGAGGCGCTCGTCGGTAATCAGAAGCTAGAAGAACTTGCGCAGCATGTCCGAGAGTTGTTGATTCCTCCAGACCCTGATGCCGGTCGGAATGTCATTGTCGAGATTCGTGGAGCAGAGGGCGGAGAAGAAGCGAATCTCTTTGCCCGCGACTTGTTCGAGATGTACCGCGGATTTTCGGCCAAACAGGGTTGGAAATTCGAGATTATGGACGCACAAACTTCCGACCTCGGTGGGTATGCGGATGTGACCTTCCGGCTCGCCGGCGATGGCGTGTGGTCGAAGATGAAACACGAGGGCGGTGTGCATCGTGTGCAGCGCGTTCCGGTGACGGAAAGTCAAGGTCGCGTTCACACTTCATCGGCAACCGTCACGGTGCTTCCTGAAGCCGATGAAGTCGATGTCGTTCTTGATCCCAACGAACTTCGAATCGATGTGTACCGATCCTCTGGTCCTGGCGGCCAGTCTGTGAACACCACTGACTCGGCAGTCCGCATCACGCATCTCCCCACGGGTGTGGTGGTTGCAATGCAGGACGAAAAGAGTCAGATCCAAAATCGTGAGAAGGCGATGCGGGTACTCCGCAGTCGACTCTTGCAGGCCGAACAAGAGAAACAAGCCGCAGAAGCTTCTGGTGCGCGCAAAGCGCAAACGGGTGGCGGAGGCCGTTCGGAGAAAGTTCGGACCTACAACTTCAAAGAAAATCGGCTTACCGACCATCGCATCGGATTGACGCTGTACAAACTCGACAAAGTTCTCGGTGGTGAACTCGATGAGGTTGTCGATGCG
>JAPOIQ010000091.1 GCA_029978815.1 bacterium | reverse complement strand
CTCAAAGTCGTCGCCGTCGATCGGAAAAAGTCCAGAAAAGACCATCGGCTTCGGGTCGCGATATCCCTCAAGAGCACAAGTCGCCCCCTTTGCCGCAGTCGTCACCGTCTCGCCAGAGCGGGCATCACCAACATCTTTGATACCGGCGATGAGATAGCCAACCTCGCCCGGTCCAAGCTCTGAAACCGGCACCGTTGCGGGACGACGAACACCAATCTCAAGAGCCTCGTGCTGTGCGCCTGCCTGCATGAACGCCAACTTGGCGCCACTCTGCAGTCGGCCGTTCATCACACGTACGGACGACACCACACCCCGGTACTGATCGAACTGGGAATCGAAGATGAGTGCCTGCAACGGTTCATCCGCACTCCCCGATGGTGCAGGGATCCGCTCGGCGATCGCATCAAGAAGTTCAGGAACTCCCTCACCAGACTTGGCTGAAATACGAAGAATTTCCTCCGCGGGAATTCCCAGGACCGTCTCAATTTCCATCGCGTAGCGATCTGGATCCGCTGCCGGCAGGTCAATCTTGTTGAGACAAGCAACGATCTCAAGATCGTTCTCGAGTGCGAGATAACAGTTGGCCAGGGTCTGGGCTTCAATCCCTTGCGCCGCATCAACGACGAGTACAACGCCCTCACAAGCGGCTAGGGAGCGAGAAACCTCGTATCCGAAGTCGACGTGGCCAGGGGTGTCGATGAGGTGGAAGACGTGACCGTTCCACTCGACTCGAACATTTTGAGCCTTAATTGTGATGCCACGTTCTCGCTCGAGATCCATCGAATCGAGATACTGAGCCTTCATGTCTCGAGATTGCACGGCGCCGGTGATCTCAAGAATGCGGTCAGACAGCGTTGACTTACCGTGGTCGATGTGGGCGATGATCGAGAAATTACGGATGCGGGCAAGTCCCGATGAAGCGTCCATGGCTACTACTAACGCTACCGCCCGGCGTTGGGAGAGTTCCGCTTCCGCCGATAGTCTCAATGCGCTGATGTAAAAGGTTCGGTAAGTACCGATCACCAGCATCAATTTTTTACGAATGGTGCCCGCACCAACAAAACACTTGAGGTAACAGTGGCGAATATTAAGAGCCAAAAAAAGCGAATTCTCACGAACGCAAAGGCAGCAGATCGCAACCGCGCTGTCCGTAGCGAATTGAAGACCCGCGTGAAGTCGGCAACGGCGAGCATCGGCTCAGATGACGACTCAGCCGTCCGCCTTGCGATGAGCAAAATCGATCGTGCAGTCGCAAAGGGTGTGCTCCACAAGAACACCGCAGCTCGTAAAAAGAGCCGCTTGATGCAAAAGATCAACGCCGGTTCGTGAACTAGCGCTCACAAGTCGTCCAGCCCGAGCTCACACGCTCGGGCTGTTTCGCGTCTGGGCGCAAATCGGTGACGTTGAGACCTGAGAACCAAAACTAACGTCGCCGGCTCGGCGCGAGCCGTGCAAGACGCGCGACGAGCACCTCTGCGACAACTACTTCGTCGAGGCCAGTTCTGCCCCTCAGGTCAAGGTCGGCATCGGCGAGAAGTCCAATCGCGCGCCGAAGTCCGTCAGTTCCGAGCCGCTGGGAGCCCTCCAACGCCTTCTTCGCCGGAAAGCCACTTTTTATTCCGAGCACCTCTGCGGCGGCGTCTTGGCTGTTCGCTCCGCTCCCGTCAAGTTTCGCCATTTTGCCGTAGTGTCCGTGCAAGATCGCCATCACTTGCAATGGGTGTCGGCTTCCTCCGTGCACCATTCGATGTAACAACTCGATCGCTTTACTGACATCTCCACGATCGATCGCGTCGGTGAGGTCCCACGGAGGAACTCCGCCAGCCTCTCCAAGGAGGGGCTCAACTTCTTCAAGTCGAACCCTCGACTTACCCGAATGGGAACTTGCAATGGTGTCGAGGATGCCGTCGAGGGCTCCACTGCTCTCACCGAGCCAATCAACGAGGCGCGCAACTACCCGATCATCAAGATCGATACCTTTTGCCGCGGCTCGAGACCTGACCCACAACGCTCGGTCTTTCCCCCTCGGAGCGACCGATGTGCTTCGCACTTCTCCCCCTCCGGCCTTCACCGCGTCAGTGAGTTTTTTGGGGATCGCTCCACCGCCTCCAACCAAGACGAGATCGGTCGAATCGAGAGGGTTCTCAAGGAAGGCCAGAATCGGCTCAAGGTCAGCGGCGGTGAACCTCCCGACGTTCCGGGCAAGGACAACTCTGCGATCGGTCAGAAATGGTGGTGTATGAGCCGAGTCAGCTACCGCCTGCATGGTGAAATCAGCGTCGTCGTACTCATCGACCATCATCGACACGTCGTTGTCGCCTACAAGCTGGTGGAGCAACTCGCGAACCGCCGTTCGCAATACCGACTCGTCGTCACCGTTCAGCAGATAGGTCGTCATCTCAGCCTCCGTGTTTAGCACGAAGACGACCGATCTTCCGAGAGGCCGCAACAACAGCGACACAACTGGAGATGAGAAGCGAAACAAAGATGCCGGGCCACTGCGATGATGGTTCACACGCCGCGGCAACGCGAGCAACAGCGTCAACCCACCACACGCCGAGATCAAGCGGGGGCACCATCACACGAGCGACCGATGGGACCAGTGCCACCACGATCGCAATTGGCATACCCACCATCATCACTAAGCCAGCAACCGGCACCGCCAGAAGATTTGCAGGAAGCGCAACAAGCGGTGCCCGCTGAAAGACGAGAAGTGCGGGAAGCAGCACCCCAATTTGTGCTCCCAAGGTCACTCCAACGGGAACCGCAATTTTCGATGGGAACGGCAGGCACGAAGTGACTATCGGGCCAATAGCCATAACTCCAAATGTTGCCCCTACCGAGAGATGGAAACCGACCGATGCGGCAAGTAACGGGTCGATGAGAATAAGACAGATCACTGCAATCGAAAGCGCACGAATCGGTTCAATCCTGCGACCCTTCGAGGCCGCTATCACTGCGATTGCTGCCATGAGGCCCGCCCTAAGAATTGACGGTTCAGATCGGGTGATGAGTACAAACCAACCAATCACGAGAAGGCTCGTCACCACCTGGGTTTTCGGGGCCAGCCTCCGAATGAGAGGCGTTGCTGCCGCAAGGATGAGAGCGACGTTTTGACCGGACACTGCGGTGAGATGGCTTAACCCGCCTGATCGAAATCGCTGAAGCATCTCGAGAGGCTGATCACGGTCGTCACCAATCACAAGGCCGCGAAATAATGCCCCACGTTCGCCTCCGATGTGGTCTCCAACTTTCGTCACGAGAGAACGCACGCGATTTGATGCTTGCGCAGCCAATGAACCCTCGGTGACATCCCCAACCCAGTCGACCCGAAACTCGCAGAGCACGTGCTGCCATCGCACCCTATCATAGCGGCTGCGACTCAGCTGCTCTACGTGCCCACTAACAGTGAGATACTCCCCCGCACTCACCGACGCGACGCGAGCGCGAATGGAATATCGACGCGCCCATACCTCGCACCGACGCCCATCAACGTCGATGATGAGTCGGGTCGAATTGCTGAACGGCTGCGGATCATCTACCACCCGAACCGAGCCGGTAAATGACGTGGGCTCAACTCTCGTCGCAGCGTCATCGGACGATTTGCTCCGAACCGCGACAGCAACGAGTACACACACAAGGGTCGCAAGAACCACGACCTCCAAGCGGACTATTGGTCGTCCAAATGGCCGAATAAGGCACATGGTCACTGAAACAAGGGCGAGATGAGGAGCGGCCGGATGAAGGGCGCACCACCACACCCCGACCGCCACAAGGGCGAGCCACCTTTTCCTCAGAACACCGGGTTCGACACCAAGGTTTACGTCTTCGACATGCGACTTCTCGGTGACGTTGTGATCATAGGATGCGTTCATGATCCGAAAGTCCGAAGACGCAAGCGCTCTCTCAGCACCAGTTGCTGGTGGGCCGCGTTGGTACCGGGCTCGAATTCTTCTCGCAGGACCATTCGTTGCGCTTGTCCCACCAGCAACGATCGGCTTGGTGTCGATGGTCATCATGCTGTTGGGCGGGGGTCGACAAAGCGCAGTCGCCGGACTGATTGGAATTGTCATCTCGGCGCCAGGGCTTCTTCTTCTTGGCGCTCCAATTGCAGACTCGAGCACCTACCCAATGGCACTGCTGATCAGTGCCGTGTTCTGGGCAGCAATCGGAGTGATCGCTGCATGGCGCGCCACTCGCCGCCCAATTGCTGGATGGCCAGATTTCTGGCGCGAGTATCTGTTGCTGTGGGTTGCAACAGCAATTGGAGCCGGAGCCGGCATAGGAATCGCAGCAGCCCGAATTGGCGGAACTTTGCTGTAACGAAGATCTGTTCACGGAATCTGACTTACACAGATGCCAGATCTCGTAATTTCTCGACGGTTGCCGGGCCAATACCTGACACACGAGTGAGATCATCAACCGAGGTGAATGGCCCGTTCGCGGCACGATCTCGGACGATTTGATCAGCGGTAGCAGGACCCACGCCCGGCAGTGCCTCGAGTTCGCTTGCCGAAGCTCTGTTGATGTTGATTGAGGCGCCCACGTCTTGCTCCAACACCAGCAGTGGGTCTCGTTCAACGTCGTGCTCAGACGGCACATAAATTCGATCGCCGTCGGCGACGAATGCCGCCAGGTTCAGCGCATCGAGTTCGGCACTGCTTGTTGGACCCTCCGCAGCAGTGATCGCATCAATAACTCTGCTCCCGGCTGGAAGTTCGTGAACTCCTGGGGACGCGACCTCGCCCGCGACGTGAATTGCGAGCACTACATCGTCATTAAAGGCGATAGCTGGGCTGAGCGTTGGGGTATCTGTCATTAGAGATGCCGCGTCGTCAAGCCCATCCTCAATACGACTTGGTGGCGGAGCAAAGAGCCAGAGAGCGACGAGAATTGCTACAACCGCAAATGCAGATGTGAGAAGAAGTTGCGCCGTCCGTCGGGTGAAAACTCGCGGCCGAAGCCCCGTTTCAATAAACCTTTGCCAGGAGGAACGTTCCACCGGTCAGCCTTTCTAGATGACTCACCGGGAAGGTCGGAGTTGTGAAGTTATCGCTCGCCAATGGCGCAACGCCTTGAGGCAGCGTTTAGAACAAGCGAGCGGTCAACTGTTTGCGATACGCCGCGGTACGAGGATCGTTGGGACCCATCAGTTCAAGAATGTCAACAAAGCGTTGGCGGGCTTCATCATCGCCCTTCACCTGATCAAGAAGCGACTGAAGCTCGTTATCAAAATCATCATCAGGAACCACATTGCCAATGCGAGCAGCTGCCTTGATTCGCCGAACCTCATCGCTCTCAGGAATTCGCTCCAACAACGCAAGTGCTTCCTCAGCTGCATCACGCTCAACCAGAATGTCAGCAAGAGTGACAATCACCGTCTCATTCGCCGGATCGGTTTCAAGCACTGCACGAAGCCCGAGTTCATCGCGCCTCTCGACCAAACCATTCACCATTTCAGCTATTGGATCAACTCCGAGCCGACCAATGAACGCGTCAATTTCCGAGCGACCCTGCGCCCCAACGAAACCGTCGACAACCTGTCCATCACGCACGGCGTAAACAGCTGGAATCGACTGCACCTGAAACATCTGCGAGATCGCCGGGTTCTCGTCAACATTGACTTTTGCGAGCACAACCGCTCCCCCCGTTGCGGCTACCGCTTCCTCAAGCATCGGGCCGAGGGTTTTACAAGGACCGCACCAAGGTGCCCACAAGTCGACAAGAACAGCCTGGCGACGCG
>JAPOIQ010000145.1 GCA_029978815.1 bacterium | reverse complement strand
TTGCCGACACCTCACCGTGAAGGCGGACCGCCACTGTGGGTCGCAGGTTCGAACGAAGTGACACAACGACGCGCAGGTCGCATGTATGACGGATGGATGCCGATCGGGCACGCCGACCAATTTGCTTCAGGTCTAAGTGTCGTTCAGAACGCAGCGACGGAGTCGGGTCGCGACCCGACCTCGATTGCGACGGCGTCGTACCTCACTGTGGCACTAAACGATGACGCTGACGCCGCCGACAAGACGCTGAACGACTACCTCGCTGCGTACTACCCGGCACCACCGGCAGCGATGCGGGCCGCTCAAGCAACCTACGCGGGTAGCGCTTCGGGGCTCGCGGAATGGGTAAACGAATTCGTGGCCGCTGGCTCTCAACACATCATCATCCGCTGTGCCGGCGACCACGATGAGCAGATCGAACAAGTCATCGACTGTTTGCGCACCCTTCGCTGACCTCACTGCTCTTGTGGCAACAGCCACCTGCGAACAGCTGGATCTCCCCGCTGAACTGACCCACGCAAGGGCGATGCAGTTTTCTAAACGTCCTAACTGATCTCTCGCCTCCTCAACTCAGGAGCAGATCCGTGGGAGAGCAAGCGTCGTTTCGCTTCTCGAGAAAGTGACATTTTGACCTAGCCGAGGTGACGTTTCGCCCCGGCCAGCTAGGAGCGATCAGCCGAACGTTCATGCAGATCTGCCATGAACGTATCTCCCGCAATACGACAAGCAACCATTGCGCTGAGTGGAATTCTCATCGCAACTATTGCGCTTCTTTCTCCAGCAGAAACTGTTGTGGCAGACGGTGCCGCTGTGCCGGCTAAGAGTCCCGCTCAAGGTCAATCCATCACTGTGCTGCCCGGGGCGAGACTTCTCGATACCCGAGGTCCGGGCACTGTCGATGGAACATTCGCTGGCAGCGGAGCACTTCCGGATGATGGCGTAGTGCTCGTTCAGATTGCTGGCCGCGGCGGAGTTCCGTTCGACGCGCATTCCGCAATGCTTTCGGTCGTCGCCGTTGATGCACGTGGAAGCGGTCACGTCACACTATGGCCGTGCGACTCGACAAGTGATCCGGTCCCCAACACATCAGTGCTGAACTTCAACACCGGTTGGACGCGGGCTAACGGAGTAATGGCTGCACTCGGCGATACAGGCGCCGTGTGCGTGTACGTCTATCGCTCAACCCATCTCATTCTCGATGTGCAGGCATACTCAGACTCGCCGAATCTGGTCACCACGGAACCGATTCGAATTGCCGACTCCCGGTCGTCTGGAAACTCGATGTTTACGGACGGGGAAATCCGCAGATATGACATTTCGCAATTTGTAGGCGAAGCTCCAGCAGCATTTGTGAACATCACCTCGGTGGGAAACCGTAGCGGTGGGTTTGCCACGATCTGGCCCTGCGACACAGTCTCTGGCCCAGTGCCGAACTCCTCAATCCTCAATTTCGTTCCCGAAGAGGCCGTTGCAAATAACACGTTGACGGGTCTTGCCGGCGGAGGGTTTTGCGTGTACTCATCTGCTGAAGTTCACATTGTGATCGACTTGATGGGCTATCTGACAACGGCAACGTCCGACGTCCAGCCCATAACTCCTTACCGTTTGACCGACACCCGCAGCGATAGCAGTTCGTACCCTTCCTCGCTCGGAGGTTGGGAACGGCGCTATCGCTTCGAGCAAGGCGAAACTCGAATGTTTCGAATTTCAGGCGCAGACACGGTGGCAGGACTGGACCCGATCCCTGATTCTGTTGACGCAGTTATGGCGAACTTCACAGCGGTCAGCCCCTCAGGGTCAGCGCACATCACCGTCTGGCCGTGTGAAAGTCCTTTCGATGCTCGACCGAATACCTCCACATTGAATTACCGCGCCGAGTGGGACGCAACACCAAGTAACTCACTTCAGAAACTCTCGACACGAGGTTCGCTATGCGTCTACTCGCACGAGGCAATTGATCTCATTATCGATATCAGTGCGCTTACTTTTGACTACTCCGCAATTGAAATTGCGCGAACTGCTCGAGGTTCCTACCCATCACACTTCGAAGTCCATATCTATACCTGCGAGCCGACAAGCCCCTCTAACAGTCCGAACCCAGATTGGGAACATGACGCCAACACCGGTCCAGAAGAGGCAGCAGCTGCTCTTCAGCACCAGCTTTATCAAGCCACAATCGAAGTGGACAAGCTTTTCCTTGGAGACTCAGGTTTCGATTTCACACCGGGTGATCACCTCGGAGAATGCCCGGAAACCGGAAACGTGCTGAGTTGGTTTTCTCGTCACATACCTGGTCCGAAAGAAGACGAGATCTACACCCTGCAATTCACTAAGCCCTACCCGGTGTGGTGGGCAGGGCTTGCGTTTATGGGTTCACAAACGCTTGCGATGAACGTTCCGATTGCGCCAGTAAACGGAAGCGGTTGGGCTCACGTGTTCGCTCACGAAGTTGGCCACGCGTTGCCAAACTGGGGTCATTCCGGCTACTCCTCAAGTTCTCCCTATAACTCCTCTTTTGACATGATGAGCAGCGCGAGTTCGGGAAGATTCTTTGTCCATCGACTTCTGACAACAGGAGCTGTTGATACTCAAAACTTCCAAGTTCACAACTCTTCCGAATCAGCGGAATACACGATCGTTGCGAATCCAACTGATACCGGCACAACCCCATCTTCTGATGAGACCATTGGAATTTTCGTTCCTCAGGCCAACGACATCACGCATCCCGCCTTGTATGGAGATTCCCCAAAGATGCTCGTCATTGAAGGCCTCTCAAGAGGGACACCCGAATCTGATCCCTCTGGCTGTGTGGTTGGCGCGTACAACTGCGAGGGAATCATTGCATCTGTCGTTAACTATGAGCGCGAGGGCCGAGACATCGGAAGAATTGGTTCAGCCGCGTCGATAAGCGTCACCCCGAAAGACGAGTATTTCACTCGACGCCATGTGATTCTTCCAGGAGAAACTCTTGATATTGCTGGCGTCAGTGTGACGTTGAAGTCGATTAAGGACGGCGCATTTCATCTCGAGGTCTCCGGCGAACTCACCGAGGACTTCGACGACGACGGCTATTTCCTTTCCGACGACCACCAGAGCGAACGCAACCGAGAGGGCGACAGATTGATAGGGAAAGAGACTGTCGCATCAGAAGTGGATCGGGGGCCAATGTGGGAAATCCTCGTTGCTCAGCGAGGAGGCCGATTCGAGGGCGAAGAATTTGACTGGTTTGGATCTCACGACGAGCACAATGATGACTGTGGTTGCAGCGCCTGTTGCTGAACATCGACAAGCTCAGAATTTTCTCTGCAAGTCAGTTGACGGTGAGAAATAGAGATCCTGAGCCGCAGAGGTTCGTTCCTACTGGGTTCCCATCGCGGTTCGAAATTCTGCAGCAGCTTCATCGTCGGGTCGCAGCGCTCGCGCAGTCGAGATCTCAATTTTGCGGATCTGCCCGGTGAACTCGAAGGGCGCAACATAGGCATCTGACACTCCCGACGGGTTAGATCCGACATCCATGCCAACCGAACTGATCATCACCGGCACATCTGGAACCATTCCGTCACCGATGGGTTCTCCATCGACAAATAACTTCACACGGGCAGGGCCGCCCTTAACGCGAAGGTGGTCAATTCCGATAGTGCAGTCACCAGACGGCAAGGGTTCCGTCGACGTAATCACGGAGTGGTCGGTGAACGCATTGTGGTCGTACACCAGACGTCCGTCCTTGATGAAGATCGACAGCCCGTTATTCACCGTGCCAATCGCAAGGATCACACCATCAGAACCGTCGGGGCCAAGGTCGAGTTCAGCTGAAAGGTTCCATGAACGAGCCCCGAACGGGGGAGCGCTATCAACGGGAACCCGCACAAGGGGAGGGAAATACGTGTAGTGGTCACGCGCCCGAGGAGTACCGGGAACCGGATGACCCGCGAAAAGTGCGTGAAGGTGAGATGTATCAATCGGGAGAACCCCGTACCGTTCAGCGTCCTCCCAAAACGCAGCGACGAGCTCCTCAAGTTTTTCAGGATGAGCCTCGGCGAGGTCATGGCATTCAGAGAAGTCTTCATCGAGGTGGTAGAGCTCCCACACGTCGTCATCCAACGTTGAACCCGCCGTGTGATACGTCACCGCTTTCCAACCGTCAGCCCACATTCCTCGGTGGCCGAACATTTCGAAATACTGACGGGCTTTGCGAGTCGGAACCGACGAAAGGTCGGCAGCTTCTGGCGTGAATGTGTACGCCATTGAGGTTCCCTCGATCGGCTGTTGCTCGACACCTTTCACCGAAGCCGGCAGTTCGTAGCCAAAGAGTTCAAGAAGTGTCGGTGTGATGTCGGTGATGTGATGGAATTGTTGGCGAATCGTTCCTCGAACTTCAGGCGAGAAACCTGCTGGCCACGAGATAATGAGCGGATCTCGTACACCACCACCATGAGTGTTCTGCTTGTACCGCTTCCCGGGGGTGTTGCCGACTTGCGCCCAGCCCCACGGATAGTTCGAGAAGCTCCGTCGCGTACCGATGTCATCGAGGCGACCAGCGACAGACGTCATGTCCTCCTCCCGACCGTTGAAATACCTGAACTCGTCGAGCACACCGGTTTCGTTTCCCTCTTGAGAGGCACCATTGTCACTCGTCGCAATAACTAGCGTGTCATCTGCGACACCCAAGCCTTCGAG
>JAPOIQ010000118.1 GCA_029978815.1 bacterium | reverse complement strand
TTTGAAACGAATCATGCGTCTTGCGGTTCTGCTGCCGGTCATATTCGCAGCATCTGCTTGCGGCTCATCGGCTGACAACACCAGTGATGAACTTGCCGAGTCGGCCACGGCCGAAATCGAGACCGAGGAGACTGAGGAGGCGGCGGAGACCTCCGCTCCCGACGGCGATGCGGAAGCGACTGAAGAAGCGACGGCAACGGAGCCATCTGCCGATGAAGAGAGCGCTACAACATTTCCGACCGCGATTATCTCGTTGTCACCAACCGCCACCGAGATGCTTTATGCCGTAGGTGCCGGTGATCAAGTGCTTGCTGTTGACGATTTCTCGAATTTCCCGCCTGAGACCGCAGACAAGATGCCTGGGGTCAGTGGGTATGACCCGAACGTTGAGGCAATTATCGGGCTTGGTCCGGATCTCATCGTGACCGACGGAACTAACCCAGATCTTCTCGATGCCCTTGATCGTGCCGGCATCGCGCATTGGGAGGGGCCGGCAGCGGTTGGCATCGAAGACACGTTCAACCAGATTCTCGAAATCGGTGCTGCGACAGGCCATTCCGAAGAGGCCGAGGCGCTCGTTGCAGAACTCACCGCCGATCTCGATGCCCTGTTCGAGCGCATCGAACGTCTCCCGAAGCTCGACACCCCGCTGACCTACTATCACGAGCTTGATAACACCTATTACTCGGTGACGAGCGAGACGTTTATCGGCTCCAAGTATTAGCTGCTGGGTCTCCGTAATATCGCAGACCTTGCAGAGGATCAGTCATATGGGTACCCGCAGCTCTCGGCTGAATTCATTCTCGATAAGGACCCGGACATCATTTTCTTGGCCTGCACCTTGTATTGCGGTGAAACACCTGAATCGGTGGCCGCTCGTCCTGGCTGGGATGCCTTATCGGCAGTCACTGCAGGGCACGTGGTGCCTCTCAACGATGACATTGCCTCTCGATGGGGTCCTCGAACGGTTGAACACATGACGGCGGTTGTCGACGCCGTCGAGGCCGTGTTCACGGCAAACGAGACCGAGTAATCGTGGCTGAGCAACGACGTTCGATCACAGCGAAGGTGGCGTTGTCGTTGCTCGTCCTTGTTGCTGTCGCGTGTGCTGGCGCGATGAGCGGCCCAGCAGGACCTGACTGGTGGCGCATTCCACTTGCGCTCCTTGAACGAATCCCTGGCTTCGGAGAGGCTGGCCTCGGTATCTCGAGCGGTGTGACCGAACGGGAGTGGTCGATCATCTGGGATATTCGTATGCCTCGAGTCGTGCTTGCAGGCATTGTTGGAGCAACGCTGTCGTTGGGCGGCGCGAGTTATCAGGGTGTGTTCCGTAACCCGCTTGTTGATCCGTACCTCCTTGGAGCGGCTGCAGGTGGGGGGCTCGGCGCAACGATCGTGATTACCACGATCGGCAGCGATCGCCTTGATTGGCCTGTCGACCCGGTACCACTGGTTGCATTCGTCTTTGCGCTCGGCACAGTCGCAGTGACGTATCTCGTTGGTGCGTCATTTGGTGGCGCGAAAACGTCGAGCATGCTGGTGCTTGCGGGCGTTGCGATGGTGTCGCTGACCACTGCAATCCAGACTTTCATTCTCCAGCGAAACTCTGACGTCGTTCGTGAGGTGTACAACTGGATTCTTGGTCGCCTTGCAACAGCATCTTGGGGTGATGTCATTCTCGTGCTGCCGTACGTCGTGGTCTCGACGACGGTGTTGCTCTTTCATCGACGTCATCTCGACGTCTTGCGAGTTGGTGACGAAGAAGCCGCAGCTCTCGGTATTCCAGTTGCTCGAGTCCGGCTCACCGTTGTTGTCGCCGCCACGCTTGGAACTGCTGCAGTGGTGGCGGTGAGTGGGCTGATCGGATTTGTGGGCCTCGTCGTGCCACATATGGTTCGTCTCATGGCGGGTTCCACCTACCGCGTCGTCATACCTCTTGCGGTGACCGTTGGTGGGGCGTTCCTCATCCTCGCTGACATCCCTGGCCGCACACTTTCGTCGCCGGCTGAGGTACCCATTGGCGTGGTGACGGCGTTCATCGGAGCACCGTTCTTCATCATTCTCCTCCGCACTCGTCAGGTGACCCGATGAGCTCGGTTGAGTTTCAACATCTCACGGTCAACTACGGCCGACGAACGGTCATTCGTGACTTTTCGATGGCGGTGCCCTCGGGCAGTTGGCTTGGTCTCATCGGACCAAATGGGGCTGGAAAGAGTTCGCTACTGCGTTCGGTGGCGGGGCTCGTGAAGTATTCGGGTGACGTTGTTGTGGATGGTTCGTCATTGTCGCTTCGGAGTCGCTCGCGACGAGCGTCATTAGTTGCGTATGTTCCGCAAGAGCCGATTCTTCCCGACGAAATGACGGGTCGTGAATATGTCATGCTCGGTCGTACTCCTCACATTGGGTACTTCGGCCACCCGACGAAGCACGATCGAGCGATGGTTGATGATGTCATCGGCCGTCTTGGGCTTGACGACATTTCGAATCGTCACCTGGGTGTGTTGAGCGGTGGCGAACGCCAGCGACTCGTGATCGCTCGTGCTCTTGCAACCGAGGCTCCAATCTTGCTGTTGGACGAGCCGACCAGTGCTCTCGATATCGGCCATCAGCAGCAAGCGTTTGAACTTGTTGAGCGCTTACGACGCGAGCATGGCCTGACGGTGATCTCCGCAATGCATGACCTCACGCTGGCCGGGATGTACAGCGACCGACTGGCGTTGTTACATGAAGGAACCGTCGTCGCTGAGGGTTCGGTTGAAGCGGTTCTCTCAGCTGAAACTCTGGCGGAGTTCTACGGGGTAAGGGTGACGGTTCATCGCGAGGAGGATGGAACCGTCGTTGTCATCCCTCGGCGAGAACAACTCTGAACGTCGCATTGAGGCAGACTTAATCGATGGCGGTCGATGGTCGACAGGTTGCGCGCGAGGTGGAGGGCTGCATGGCCTCTCAACGTCGCTTTGTGCAGTGGCTACAAGAGCAAACAGGCGTAGAAAGCCAACAACCGAGTTTGCTACCGGGGTGGTCGGTTGGTCATGTGCTCTCTCATCTCGCTCGTAATGCCGACAGTTACGTCAACCTGCTGCAGGGGCGCCCCCAGTACGAGAGCGTTGATGCTCGTCATGCCGAAATTGAATCTGGTGCGCCGCGACCGTGGTCTGAACAGGTTGTTGATGTCCGAGAGTCATGTGATCGGGTAGGGGCCGAACTGGCTTCCCGAGCAGATGATGTGGCTAGTTGGGAGGGGACAGCCACGTTGCTGAGTGGAGCCAGTGTCCCGCGAGCAATTCTTCCCTTGTTGAGATGGCGCGAGGTGGAAGTTCACTGGGTCGATCTTGGCTGCGGCCACAACCTGGAAGATCTCGATAGTCATTACCTTCGGAGCGATTTGCGGTTGCTTGAAATGCTGTGGAGGGCCCGACGGCCGATCGGAATGACCCCGCTCCATGGCGACATCTTGAGAATTCCGCCGCATGAGCGCCTCGGTTGGTTTCTCGGTCGTATTGAGGTTGATGGTGTTCCACCGAGTGGTCTCACCTAACGAACATCAGATCTCGATTTCAACCCGTCAGCGGTTATTGCTCAGCGCTTGAATTTCGTTGACAAACGTTGTGAGTTCGATCGACTCGCTACAGAGCAGAACAATGTCGCCATATGACCGTGCTTTCTCGACACCTGATGTCGCAGCGTTGAACTCTTGAATCAGGCTTGTGAGATCGCTCCAGAATTCAGGGTCGATATTGGCAAGTTGAAGGCTGTTTCGGATGCCAGGGTTCTCGGCGACATGTCTCAACACCGAAACGGTGGTCGCCATGTTGACAACTTCTGTGATTGCCTCAGACGGGGTGTCATCTGCTGTTACTGCATTGATGACACCGATCAATTCGCGGCTGCCGGTGAGTGCGATCGCAGTCGCTCCGCCAATAGCCGGAGCAGCAACGATCGCGACTCTGCCGGAAACTGAGAGAGCGAGATCGATGCCGCCGAAGAGTTGTGAACGGCGCAATCTCTCTGCATCGTGCGCTGTCTTCGCAGCGTGATCGAAGGTGCGGCTGAGATCACTGATGTCGGTGAGTTGCCCAGCGAGGGTACTCGTGAGGTCAACCTCGGGGTGTGAAGCCGATGCGGCGAGCGCCCTGGCGATTCGTGTTTCGCGGAGGTCGTAGAGCGCGAGTCCAATCGCAGTTTGGGCGGGGAGGTCGTTCAACATGTCAGCAACAAGGGGTCTGAGTTCTTCACGAGTGCCGATGTCGATTGCACCGTGCGGCCCCGTTGAGCGAACGACCGGGAGGTCAATTGTTGGCGCAATTTCGTCGAGGTCGCTGATGAGAGCGGTTGCGGCAAGACGAATACCGCCGGGTGTGAGTTCACCGTGTTGGTGGTGGATTGCAACGAGATTTCTCAGCATGGGGCTGGCGCCGGTTATCGGCATCCCGGCACGTCCTGCACGTTCGACAGCGTGAGGGTCGAGGAATGGGTTTGTCACCACCCGTGCGAGCCGAGCGGAGTCGTCGGTCATGATGCGAGCGACCTCGGGCCGCCCGGCAACGTTGGCGAGTACGGCGTCGAGCGCAATCTGCTCGGCAACCGGATCGACTCCCGGTATGCGATGAGTTCCTTCTGGTGAAGTGAGGGTGATGAGAATGGACTGCAGCGCCCGATCGCCAAGCTGAGGCGTTACTCGTTTGAGTAATTGCGCAACGTTGTGGTCGCTGCGTGCCGAGTCTGCAAGTGATTGCGCGAGGGTGTTGCTGCGGTCATTTGTGACCACTGCGGCAAGCAGTTGGGCTATCGGTAGTGAAGTTGTCGACGAGGCCCGCTGCACGAGCAGCGCCCAATCAGAACCGGGGTGGTGCAGGTTGCTGGCTGCGAAGCCAAGGTCGATTTCACGTTGTGAGAGATGGGTGGCGAACGCCCTGATGAGGTTCTCGCCGAACGCGCCTTGAGCGATGTGTCGGGCGAGGGTCATGAGTTCTGCCCGGTCGGTGCCAAATCGCACTATCGCTGCCGACGAGGGAAGGTGTTGAAGCACATGTGAGGTCTCCCATCGATGCCATCCGTCGAAGTCCAAGATCCGTGTTATCGCAGGGATGAGTTCATCGG
>JAPOIQ010000106.1 GCA_029978815.1 bacterium | reverse complement strand
CTAGCAGCACCACCCCAAACGATTCTCCTCGTAGCGCCGGAGCAACAAAGGCTGTTGCGCCACGCATTCGCGACAATTTTTCAACCTCTGAGACTTGACCATGCCACCGAAAGCGCTCGGGGTCCGCATATTTCTCGCGCAACCGCTCGCTATCAGGGCCATGTCCAATGATGTGACATGTCACACGCGAGTTGTGCTCTCTATACAGAATCTCAACTGCTTCAAGAAGCGTGCTCAACCCTTTTCGTTCCTCATGACGACCAACAAACAGAACCGATTGCTCAGTCTCATTTCGATCATTCACCCTCTCGCCGACGAGACCAGCAGACTCAGTTGAATCGAGTTCAACACCGTTAAAGAGCACCTCATACTCTCCTGGAAAGTGGCCTTCGACAAGTTCTTTTGCGTCACTCGACACCGCAACCTTGTGATCAATTCTCTTCACCAATGGCTTAAGGACTGGTTTCAAAAAGCGATAGCTACTTGAGCGTCCCGCAGCGTGAAAGGTCGCAACGATCGGCCTTGTCCGCAACGTCAGCGCAGTAAGTGTTGGGCCTGGCGCAAGAGGCTCATGAAGGTGCCAGACGTCAAATTGTTCATCGCGGAGCACACGTATTGTTCTCAACGCAGCGCTTGGGTCAGGAGCGAGAGGCGCAATCGATCCGTTCGCTGCCGTTGGAAGCGAATCGCCGAGAGGGGTCACAAACGGAGCAGGTGGAGGCCCGTCACATGGACCGAGGACTCTCACCTCGTGACCGCTGCGGCGAAGTGCATGCGCCAGCCCAAGGACTTGAGTCTGCACCCCTCCAGGAATGCTCAAACTGTAAGGACAGAACATTGCAACCCGAAGAGCTTCACCAGTCATGGATAATCATCTCCGATCACTTGGCCAGTTGGGCTGCAACAGATGCCATTGACCGGGATCTCTCCGGATGAATTCCGCAAGTTCGTCGGTGAGGTTCTGCGTGATCCGTGCAACGTCTTGACGAAGGGGCGCCGCTGAGCGTGTTACCTCGAGTGGCGGTTTTACCAGCCCGATGTGACCGTCGACGCCAGGTGAGTGGAAAACGGCGGTGGGAAGAATCTGCGCCCCAGTACGAAGCGCAAGTGTGGCCGGCCCACCGGGAACTGTCGTTCGTTCACCAAAAAAGGAAACTTCTACGCCGTCACCTTGGAGGTCACGATCTGAAATGAGACACACGACTGCGTTTTCTCGGAGAGCAGCAAGAACTCGTCCGCCTGAAGATGAGTCAAGCGGAATGACCTGAATACCAAGTTTGGCCCGTAAATCGGTGAGATATTCATGAACAGCTTCGTCGCCAAGGCGTTCAGCGACAGCAAAGACCGCCACTCCCCGATCTGCAAGCCATCTTCCGGCCCACTCCCACCCTCCAAGATGAGGGAGAGCAAGGATGACACCGTTGCCGCGACTCAGCGCCTCCTCAACATGGTCATATCCGTGCACGGAAATCGCATTGTTCACAACAGACGACGAAAGATACGGAAGACGAAGGCTCTCCAACCAGTAGCGCGCATAGCCCGCGAAGACGGCATCAACTCGTCGAGCGATTTCCCGACTTCGAAGGTTCGGTGCAATACGCCGTTGATGCCGTGCTGCTTGACGTCTTGCGTCTCGTGCGAAGATCCGACTTGCCACTCCAACCACGGCACACATCCCTTGGAGAACTGATGGCGGAATCCTTCGGATCACGGCTTCGCCAGTCTTAAATAGTCTGAGTTGTCGAGACATCTCAGCTCGAACCGCGTCTGCGATCCTCTCGACGTCGCTGCACAACCAACCGCCGCTCTTCGATTCGGTCGGCGCGATCGTTGCGGCGGTCGCCCCGCCGCTCACGCCGCAGGTCGATTCGTTCCTGAGTGACGGCGGCTACTTCTGCTTGCTTCCAAACCTTCACAAATCGAAAGATCGCAGTGAACGTAATGAGCACGAGCAAGATCCAAAGGACAACCACAAGTGCCGGGTCGAGACCGAGGCCCTCAAGTAGCAATCCGAGGCACAGCATGACGATTCGTTCGGCACGTTCCATGAGGCCGCCCTTGGCGTCTAGACCAAGCGACTCAGCCTTTGCCCGCTGATACGAGATGAGCGATGCGACAGATGCAACGGCGAATGGCAGGACGGTCATGCGAGCGGAGTATGTATCGGCGAAATACCAGGCCATACCACCGAGTAGCAGATTGTCAGTCACCCGATCCATCGTCGAATCAAAGAATGCTCCGCGCTGACTCGACGAATTGCTCGCCTTCGCTAGGGCGCCATCAAACAGGTCTGGAAGAGCGGCAAGAATGACCAGAATCAAACCAAGAATGAGACGACCCGAACCAACAGCCACCGCCGCAAATCCAGCGATGACGAGGCCAAAAAAAGTGAGATGATCAGGCGTCAGTTTCGTCTTCAATAGCGCTCGGCCGATTGGGCGCACCATGCGATCAACGGGACCACGAAATTGGCCATCAAGCATGATCAACGTCCTCTTCAACATTGTCTTCGACGATGTGTTCAATAACCTCACCGGTCACTGCATCGACGAGCACCAACGCACGTTGCCGAGGGGGCACCTCACCCGAGTAAGCCAAAACACGCCAAGTTGGTCGGCTCATAACTCCTCGCCACACCTGCTGGGCCGATGCGTGACCAACCGCGAAACCGACTGCTTGCTGCGATGCGACCAACGCCGCTCGCTCATCAATCGTCATCTTGCGACCCGACATCAGTCCATAGAGCCCAAATATGAGGAGCCCTACACCCGCCGCCAACACGCCGCCGTTCAGCGATGTGAGGTCTCCCGAGGCAGCGAAAATCGACCCAAGGCCTAAGACGCAATACATCGCTGCCGGCACCCGACGACGTGAATTATCAGGAAAACGGTAGGCGCCCTCGAAGGCGCGGGGGTCGAGATCTTCTGGGAGGACGTCAACGACATCATCATCTGTCAAACGAGGGGATTCGTCCGTCATCTCTTCACCCTATTCCGAGGTTAGAGGTTGGCCATTCATGCTTGATTCGGTCATAGGTCACGTCAAGCGCTTCCGGAATTGTCCGAGACTGCGCAACTGCGGTCATGAAATTTGAATCCCCCGTCCAACGGGGAACCACGTGAACATGCAGGTGTTCCGCCACGGAGCCCCCTGCGGGCTTTCCCATATTGATACCGATATTGAATCCCTCTGGCTGATGGGACGACCGAAGTGCGATGACACCGTTGTTGACAACGGCCCACAAGTCGCTCAGTTCACTCGGCTCAAGCTCGTCAATTGCTGCGACCTCGCGATACGGAACGACAAGAAGGTGCCCGGTCGAGTACGGGTAGATATTCAACACCGCAAAACATGTCTCACTTCGGTGAACGATGTACGTCGACGTATCAGGTTCGCCAGAGGAAATCAGCCTGGTGAAGACGCTCCCGGACCCACCCTCTGAACCAGTTCTGACGTAGTTGTTTCGCCAGCCGTTCCACAGAATTTCGAGATCGCTCACGCTGACATCGCCTGTGAGGTCCCCTGCTGAATCTCAGATGCAATGGTGCTGAGGAATGTAGTCAGCGCAACATCTCGCTCAACTTCCCCACCGCGTGGGTTCACCCCAACGGTCTGATTCTTCACATCATCGTCGCCGACAACAAGCACGTAAGGGAATTTTTCAAGCTTGGCTGACCGGATGCGTTTTCCAAGTCCGTCATTGGCGTCAACACGATCGACACGAATGCCAGCATCGGCGAGAGTTCGTTCGACCTCTAGGGCGTATTCCTCGTGGGCTGCGGCGACAGGAAGCACTCTGACTTGCACAGGTGCGAGCCAGGTTGGGAATGCACCTGCGTAGTGCTCAAGCAGAACCCCGAAGAATCGTTCAATCGAGCCGAAGAGAGCCCGGTGCAACATGATTGGCCTATGTCGCGCATTGTCCGCGCCGATGTATTCGAGGTCAAAACGTTCCGGATTATTGAAATCGGCCTGAATCGTTGAAAGTTGCCAGGAACGTCCAATTGCATCACGTACATCAATGTCGATCTTTGGTCCGTAGAACGCGGCGTCCCCTTCTTTCACTCCGTACTCAAGGCCGTGTTTGTCGAGAGCCTCGCGGAGTGCATCGGTCGCCTTTTCCCAAATCTCGTCTGATCCAACGAACTTGTTCGGATCTTTTGTCGACAGATTGAACGTGAAATCATCGAAGCCGAACGCCCGAAGTACCGACAGCACAAAGTCCAATAGCGAAGCGACCTCGTCGGCAAGTTGATCCTCTCGACAGAAAATATGGCTGTCATCTTGGGTGAAACCGCGAATACGAAGGAGCCCGTGAAGGGTTCCGGCGCGCTCATAGCGATACACGTTGCCTAATTCGAACAACCTGATCGGCAATTCGCGATAGCTGCGCTGACGACTACCAAAGACAAGGCAATGCATTGGACAATTCATCGGCTTCATGTAGTACGTGCCGTTATCCATCTCCATTGGCGGGTACATGCCATCCGCGTAGTAATCCAAATGCCCTGAAGTTGAAAACAACTTGCCGTTGGCGAGGTGAGGGGTGAACACAAATTGATAGCCCCCGCGCTCATGTCGCTCGCGGCTGTAGTCCTCCATGATGCGGCGAACCGTTGCGCCCTTTGGGTGCCAAATAGCGAGCCCGCCGCCGATCTCCGACGGGAAACTCAGTAAATCAAGTTCAGTGGCGAGGCGCCGGTGATCACGCTTGGCGGCTTCCTCAAGTTGAGTGAGGTGCTCGTCGAGCGCTTTTTTTGATTCCCATGCAGTTCCGTAAATACGCTGCAACATTCGGGCTTCCTCCGAACCTCGCCAGTACGCCCCTGAGGTTCGTTGGAGAGCAAAATGCTGAAGCTTTCCGGTGGTCGGAACGTGTGGTCCAACGCACATGTCGACGAATGATTCGGAATTTCGATAAGCGCTAATGACATCGCCTGCGCCAACTTCACCCGCATCAAGAGCGTCGCCGTGGGCACTGGTGACTCGCTGAATAATCTCGCATTTATAGGGCTGATCAGCAAAGAGTTGGAGTGCTTCCGCCGGTGTCATCTCCGAACGGACAAATGGCTGAACTTCTTTAACGATCCGTTCCATCTCTCGCTGAATATCAACGAGGTCATCATCAGAAAATGTTCTGCCATCGGGTAAATCGAAGTCGTAATAGAAGCCATTCTCGATTGCTGGGCCAACGGAGAATTTCGCTCCGGGGAAAAGACGGGTAACCGCTTGGGCCAGGACATGGGCGGTCGAATGCCGAAGCACGTGTCGGCCTTCGTCGGTATTGGACGTGATGATTGCGACCTGTTGGCCATCGGCGAGGACGGTGCTGAGATCGGTTTCGTGCCCATCGACGATGCCGGCCACTGCGGCTTTCGCTAACCCGGAACCAATAGACCTCGCG
>JAPOIQ010000020.1 GCA_029978815.1 bacterium | reverse complement strand
CTTGCACTCGTGCAAGCGGCATATTTTCTGCAATTGCTCGACGCGCAAATGCAATCGCTGCTTCTCGGAGGTCGCCTTCGGTGACCTCGTCAACGAGCCCTGCCTCACGAGCCTCAGCGGTGCCAATATGTCGACCTGACGTCATCATCTCAAGAGCCTTCGGAACTCCGGCGAGGCGAGGCAACCGCTGCGTGCCTCCTGCTCCTGGCAGCAGCCCGAGATTGACCTCTGGCAAACCGAACTTCGCTCCCGAGACGGCCACCCGGTAGTGCGCGCACAATGCAACTTCGAGGCCTCCGCCAAGGGCAGTGCCGTGGATTGCAGCGATCACTGGGATTGGGGCGTTCTCCATCGCATCTTGGACCTCTTGGAGGCTGGGGCCCTTTGGAGCTCCACCGAATTCACTGATGTCGGCACCCGCAATAAAGGTTCGCCCCTCGCAAAGGAGAACGATGCCGGCTGCTCCATTGCTCACTGCGGTAGTCATGCCATCGAGTAACCCTTGGCGGACATGCCAACTCAACGCATTCACCGGCGGATTGTCGACAATGACAAGAGCGATTTCGCCATCAGTCTCAAGACGGACAGTTTCAGTTAGTTGCGTCATGCCTTAAGTCAAACAGTTTGAGGCTGGCCTCACGGCATTGTGTTTCACCAGACCAACGGTGTGAACGATGGGCGTCACCGACTCCATCAACGAACTACTTGTGGGCGAGGGGGGACTTGAACCCCCACGTCCTTACGGACACTGGCACCTGAAGCCAGCGCGTCTGCCATTCCGCCACTCGCCCGAGTGAGCAATGTGAATCTATCGTCACGAGCACAGCCGACCCACCGGGGCTATTGCGTCGATAACTTGGAGATGGTGAGTGTCCTTCGAGTTCAACGGTGGTCTGAAATGGACGTTGCTGCGCGGCAGCAGATCCTTCACCGCGGCCTCGATAACATCTTCGAACCCGCACTGCGCACATCGATTGGTGAACTCATTGAAGATGTTCGACAGCGAGGTGACGCCGCAGTGTGTGATGCCCTCGCGCGCTTCGATGGCATCGAAATTTCTCCTGACAGACTGCGTCTCAGCGACGATGAATACGAATCGGCTGCCGTATCCGATGACGTTGCTGCAGCAATCGCTGACGCAATTGCGCACCTCCGCATCTTCAACGAGCGACAACTTGAGCATTCATCGTCGTGGTCATTCGAAAGTGAACCCGGTCTCACCATCGGCGAGAAAGTCACCCCAATCACGTCGGTGGGTCTCTTCACACCTTCGGGTAAAGCGTCGTATCCGAGTGTCACCTACCAACTCGCAGTGCCCGCGCTTGTCGCTGGTGTCCCCGAGATCGCAGTTGTTGTACCGCCCGTACCAGGAGGGCAAGGCGAGGTTGATCCGGCAGTCATTCATGTGTGCCGCACCCTTGGCATTCGCAACATCTTCCGAGTGAACGGCCCCGCCGGTATCGCTGCTCTCGGCTTCGGCACCGAATCGATCCCTCGTGTTCGCAAAATTGTCGGGCCCGGCTCACCGGCTGTGACGATCGCTCAGGTTGAAATGCAGCGTCATGGTGTTGCGACCATGATGCTCCTCGGGCCGACAGAGTCTCTCGTTGTAGCCGATGACTCGGCTGATGTCATGCGACTCGCAGCCGATTTGCTGATTGAGGCTGAGCACGGAACCGACACATCGGTGGTGCTCGTCACCACATCGCCAGAACTTGCTCAGCGTGTAGAAGTTGAACTCGAACAGCAACTGGGTGACTTGCCCGAGATACGAGCAACTGCTGCACGTGCAGCGCTTGGACCAAATGGTGGTTGTGTCATCGTTGACGACCTTGATGAAGCGTGTGCTGTTGCGAATGCGTACGCACCAGAGCATCTTCAGATCGCGGTCCGTGAGAGTGACGTTGAATTCTGTGTTGACCAGATTGAACACGCCGGCGAAATGCTCATCGGGCAGCACACCCCGTTCTCAGCTGCGAACTTTGTCATCGGATGCCCAGCCTCGCTTCCAACCTCTGGCTTCGCTCATGTGTCCTCAGGCATTACGGCTCAGGCGTTCCTCAAACGAACGGCGATTGCCCGAGCCGACGAGCGTGCGCTGAATCGCATGGCACCATCGATCACCGCGCTTGCTGACCACGAAGGATTTCCGGCTCACGCTGCTGCAATTCGTCGCCGCCAGAGTTGACCATGGCACAGCGACCGCCGTATGAACCTTGGCGTGAGACCACCGGCGAGTTTCGGTGGCGTCTCGGTGTGCGGCCCCTCGATCTCAATCGATGGATCGAAGTCGACGAGCACTTCGAAGTTGAGCTCGCTCAGAAGGCTCAGATCATGGCGGCTCACCCATCGACTGCGTTTTGTGCGCTTGAGGGAACCGAAGATGCCGCTCAAGAAGTGTTGGATGAACTTGTTTCGCACCTGCGTGACGTCCATCCCAAACACGCTGAGGGGTTGAGCGTCGACGCCAGCCTGCATCCCCTTGATGCAGCGGGGCGGCTCGTTCAAGAAGACCTTGTGCTAATGGTTGAACGCAACGACAAGTTGGTCTTTGGTGCGGGCAGCGTGTGTTTTCCGAACCGTTGGGATCTCAACTCAAAGCTTGGCCTCACGATGTCAGAGGTTCATGAACCGGTGTCACTCCTCAATGAGCAACTTGCATCGGTTATCGATGACGTGCTGAGGCGACTCACTCCAGATCGTCCGATGTGGCGCCTCGGCTGGGGTGTCATCGACACCGACGACCTGTATCAAGCAGTCGACGGAACCGCTGCTCCTCGACCGGTTGACGCGCCACCAAGCGAATATCACCTCAGAATTGAACGCGAGACACTTCGTCGATTTCCGAAAACAAACTCTGTGCTCTTCACTATTCGAACGCACCAGTTACCGCTGCGAGATCTTGTTGAGGTCGATCCGAGTTCCGCAAGTGCACTCGCTGACGCAATCGAATCGATGCCGGCGCCAATTGCTGAATACAAACAACTTGATCGGTCAGGCAACCACATTGCCGACTGGCTCCGAGCAGTGGGCTAGCGCTGTCTAACCTTCGGACATGAGTGACCCTGAGGCCCTCGTTCGGCGACTGCTGAAATTTGACCGCGTGTTCAACATGTTCAACATGGAGATGGTTGAACTCAACCATGAACGCTGTGTGATCGAGATGACGGTGACCGAAGACATGACGAACGGCGCAGGGGTTTGCCAGGGTGGTGTCATCTTCATCTTGGCGGATACGGCAATGGCAATGTCGGCGAGCAGTCACGATGAGATGGCACTCGCCACCAACGGGTCGATCGAATGGGTCAAGTCTGCGTACCCAGGTGATCGTCTCACCGCGATCGGCACAACTCGCTGGAAAGGCAAGCGCCCGAGTCTCCATGACGCCGTTGTGATGAACCAAGACGGCGTCGAGATCGCCCACTTTTACGGGCGAATGCAACGCCTCGGTGGAACGATCAGTGAGTTTCTCGAAGAACGCGAACAGCGGTCGTAAAATCCCGAAGCTTCTGCGCTTATAAAGCCTTACAAGCCAACAACTGGCAGAATGGTGATCATGGCTGACTATCGCGCCCCAATGGCTGACATCGCTCACACACTCACCAAGGTCGCTGGACTTGACCATGTGCTTGGTCAAGAAATGTTCTCGCATATTGATTCCGACACCGTTGTCGGCGTACTCGAAGAGGTCGGACGTTTTATGACCGAGGTCATCGCGCCGACCAACAAAGATGGTGACACCATCAAGGCGCAATGGCATGCCGATGCATCGGTGACCACACCAGATTCGTTCAAACCTGCATACGCCCAATACGTCGCGTCAGGGTTCGGCGCAATGCCGTTCGAGGCCGAATACGGTGGTGCTGGTTTTCCATGGATGTCCGCTCTTGCTGTTCAAGAAATGTTGAACAGCGCAAACATGGCGATGGCCCTATGCCCATTGCTCACGCAGGGCGCGATCGACGCCATCGAGGCGCATGGCTCACAGCAACAAAAAGAGACCTACCTACCGAAGATGCTCACCGGCGAATGGGCAGGCACGATGAACCTGTCAGAACCGCAAGCAGGTAGTGACGTTGGTGCGGTGCGCACAAAGGCTGAACCAAATGCCGATGGTTCATGGAAGATCACCGGAACAAAAATTTGGATCACATTCGGTGAGCACGACATGACCGACCAGATCATTCACCTCGTACTGGCCCGCACGCCCGGAGCGCCTCCCGGAACAAAAGGCATCTCAATGTTTCTCGTGCCGAAGTTCCTGCTCAACGCCGACGGCTCAATCGGTGAAAAGAATGATGTGAGTTGTGTCTCGATCGAACACAAACTCGGTATTCATGGCTCCCCAACATGTGTGATGTCGTACGGCGAGAATGACGGTGCAATCGGCTGGCTCGTCGGTGAAGAAAACGAAGGCATGCGCAACATGTTCACGATGATGAACAATGCTCGCCTATCCGTTGGTCTGCAGGGTCTCGCCATCACCGAGCGCGCATATCAAGATGCTGTGCAGTACGCGAACGAACGCCGCCAAGGTCGTGCCCTCGGGGCGCCGGCGGGCGAGCAGAGTCTCATCATTGAGCATCCTGACGTGCGTCGACTGTTGATGACCCAGCGGGCATGGATCGACGCAATGCGTGCATTGACCTACACCAATGCGGCATTCCTCGACATGGCGAAATCAGCGGGCGACGCCGAGGCTGCTCGCGCATGGCGCGAGAAGGCTGACCTCTATATTCCGCTCTCAAAGTCGTTGTGCACCGATGTCGCCCAGGAGTGCACCTCTGCTGCCGTACAGATCTTCGGTGGTATGGGGTATGTCGAAGAGACCGGAGTTGCTCAGCACTATCGCGATGCTCGAATTCTTCCGATTTACGAGGGCACTAACGGTATTCAGGCCGCAGACCTCGTTGGCCGCAAACTCGGGATGCGTTCAGGCGGGGTCATTACCGACGAACTCAATCGCTTTGCCTCGGTGCTTGAAGATGTTGCGAAGGTCGAGGGCATGGCCGTTGCGGCAGACAATCTTCGTGCGGCAATCGAGACATGCCGTGAGGCGACTGCTCATCTGGTCGACGTGGCAAGCACCGACCCGGCGAGTCTTCTCGCATCGTCGACTCCGTATTTGCGCCTGTTGGGCACAACCGTGTGTGCTGGTCTTCTTGCCGGAAGTGTGATCGCACTTGACCCAGCAGACGAGTTCGAGGCCACAAAAATTGCTTCTGCGAGGTTCTTCTGCGAACAATTGCTACCGGCCGCACAGGGCTGGTCGAGTGCCGTGAAGATGACATCAGAGACGCTGTATGCAATCCCAGCAGATGCCTTCTAACCTTGTAATCTCAACGAGTTCTTCATTTTCTAAATGTCGCAACTAAGGAATCTTTAGTCGCTTTGACTCAGGATTTGTAGGTTTCTTAAGAATGGCTCGATAAGTTATCCACATGGCACTCGATCCAAAGAAATGGACGACGAAGACTCAAGAAGCGGTTGCTGAGGCTGCCGACCACGCACGTTCGCTCTCAAACCCGCACCTCACCGCAGATCACCTTCTCGCAGCCATCGCTGCTCAAGAAGGAACTGTCGCTGCGGCGCTTCTCTCAAAGCTCGGCCAAGCACCTGGCATGGTGGCCAACCGGGCACACGAACGCATCGCGAAGTTCCCGCAAGCTCAAGGCGGCGACGAGCCCCGAATGGACCGCGAGCTCTCGAACGTCTTCGATAACGCCGACTCGTATCGAAAAGATCTTCGAGATGACTTTCTTTCAGTCGAACACCTCCTGCTCGCAATGAACCAACGGGTAGGAGTCGGCTCTGAAGAGATGCTGCAAGCGCTCAAAGAAGTGCGAGGAAACCATCGCATCACCGACCAAGACCCTGAGGCAAAGTTCGCCGCACTCGAAAAGTACGGCCAAGACCTGACAGCACAGGCAGCGGCAGGGAAGATTGACCCCGTCATTGGCCGAGATGATGAAATCCGACGCGTTATCCAAGTACTCAATCGCCGCACGAAGAACAACCCTGTGCTCATCGGCGAACCCGGAGTCGCTAAAGCCGCAATCGCGGAGGGTCTCGCTCGTCGAATCTCAGATGGTGACGTCCCCGAAGGCCTCAAAGGTAAGCGGCTTATCTCGATCGATATTGCGTCAATGCTCGCTGGCGCCAAATATCGGGGTGAATTTGAAGAGCGCCTGAAGGCGGTGCTGAAAGAAATCACAGACGCTGCGGGTGAAATCATCACCTTCGTTGACGAACTCCACACGATCGTCGGCGCCGGCGCCTCCGAGGGCGCAATGGACGCAGGCAACATGATTAAGCCGATGCTCGCTCGCGGTGAACTCCACCTCATCGGTGCCACGACCCTTGACGAATATCGAAAGTATGTCGAGAAAGACCCAGCTCTTGAACGCCGGTTCCAGCAGGTCTATGTCGGTGAACCATCGGTCGAAGACACCATCGGCATTTTGCGTGGCCTCAAAGAACGTTATGAAGTTCACCACGGTGTGCGAATTCAAGACTCCGCTCTCGTTTCTGCAGCAGTGCTTTCAAACCGCTACCTCACCAACCGATTTCTTCCTGACAAGGCCATCGACCTTGTCGACGAAGCAGCGTCAAAGCTCCGCATCGAAATTGATTCGATGCCGACCGAAATCGACATTGTTGAGCGCCGCATTCTGCAACTTGAGATCGAACAAGTCGCTCTCGAAAAAGAACACGATGACATCAGTCAAGAACGACTGAACAACCTGCACGACGAACTTGCATCGTTGAACGCTGAGCGATCAACAATGAAGCAGCGGTGGGAGTCAGAAAAGCAGGCCATCGAAGCGATCCGAAACCTCAAAGAAGAACTTGAGCATCTCCGCAGTCAGGCCGAACGAGAGACTGATCTCAATGTTGCAGCCGAAATTCGATACGGCCGAATACCCGAGCTCGAGCGGCGTATCGATGACGCAACTGCTCACCTCGACGAGCTTCAGCAGACCGCGCGCATGTTGAAAGAAGAAGTTGATGCGGAAGATATTGCCGAGGTCGTCGCCAAATGGACCGGCGTCCCCATGGCGAAACTGATGGAAAGCGAGATGGCGAAACTCGTCCATCTTGAAGACTCGCTTCACCATCGTGTGATTGGTCAGCATGATGCTGTCACCGCCGTCGCCAATGCGGTGCGCCGGAGCCGCGCCGGAATCAGCGACCCGAACCGACCAATTGGTTCATTTATGTTCCTCGGCCCAACCGGCGTCGGAAAGACCGAACTCGCCCGGGCACTCGCAGAATTCCTGTTTGACGACGAACGCGCAATGGTCCGCATCGACATGGGCGAGTACATGGAAAAGCACACCGTGAGTCGCCTCATCGGCGCACCTCCCGGATATGTCGGCTACGACGAGGGCGGCCAACTCACCGAAGCCGTTCGACGTCGTCCGTACTCGGTGGTGCTCCTCGACGAAATCGAAAAAGCCCACCCAGATGTCTTCAACGTCTTGCTACAGGTGCTCGACGACGGGCGGCTCACCGATGGTCAAGGGCGCACCGTTAACTTTACGAACGCGGTGCTCATCATGACATCGAACTTGCCGAGTGACCCCGCGTCATTCTTCAAACCTGAGTTCCTCAACCGAGTTGATGACATCATCCGTTTTGGTGAACTCGATCGATCCGATCTGCGTCAGATCGTTGATATCCATGTCGACCGGCTGCGTGAACGTCTCGCAGAGAGCAAGCGGATCAACCTCACCGTCACCCCCACAGCACTCGACTATCTCTCAGAGGTCGGGTTCGACCCCGCCTTCGGTGCGCGCCCCCTCAAGCGAGTGATTCAGCGAGAGATCGGTGACCGCGCCGCAATCATGATTCTCGAAGGCGCAATCACCGAAGGTGGATCACTCGCCGTTGATGTCAACGGCGAGACGATCGAACTCACAGCGTCGGAATAAGACGCTCTTTGAGATCTCGCTTCAAGAACTTGCCGCTGGCGTTACGTGGAAGTTGCTCGTCAAGAATCCAGATGTAACGAGGCACCTTGTGTTTCGCGATGCTCGCTCCAAGGAACTCCTGAAGTTCCTCAGCGGTCAGCGATGACCCTGGGTGAAGGTAGATCGCAACACCAACTTCTTCGCCGAGGCGATCGTCTGGAACGCCAAATACTGCGGCCTCTGCAACGGATTCGTTTTGATAGATCGCCGCCTCAACCTCCGCCGAGTACACATTTTCGCCTCCACGCAGGACCATGTCTTTCGCGCGGTCGACGATGTAGATAAACCCATCGTCATCAACCATCGCAATGTCGCCAGTATTGAACCAGCCATCGCGAATCGCGTCAGCCGTGGCATCAGGGCGATTGATGTATCCCTTCACCACTATCGGTCCGCGAACACACAATTGCCCGCGAGCCTCAGGAGTGATCGCAATGTCATTGCCTTCGTCGTCAACGAGTTTCACATCGCAGACAGGAACAGCTCGGCCGCACGACGCCGGCTTTTCAACGAAGAATCTCGCTGCGTTCGCCGTCACGATGCCGTGGGTTTCGGTGAGGCCATACCCCGTTGATGGCGCACCCTTCGACAAACTCTTATCGATTTTGTCGACAAGATCCGGCTGAACTGCCGCACCGCCACCGCCCATTCCTTGGATGGTGCTCGTGTCACGCTTCTCCCAATCTGGGTGTGCGATCAACTCCCGGCTCATCGTCGGCACACCGGAAAACGTCGTAACGCCCTCACGCTCAATGAGTTCAAGAGCACGACCTGGATCCCACTTGTAGGTGAGCACAATCTTTCCACCCACCAACGTGCACGGCTGCAACAAACAGTTGTTTGCCGTCACGTGGAACAACGGAGTTGGCGCCATATAAACAGGCTGACTTGCCGTGCTCGTGAGATTTCCCATCTCCTTGCCTTCAATATCGCCAGCAGCCTTTGCTTTCGCCTCCGCTGTCGCAGCCGTAAGGCTCATGAAGACGAGATTCATCACATTGTGCACCGAACCTCGGTGGGTGAGCTGAGCGCCCTTTGGAAATCCAGTAGTGCCGGAGGTGTAGAAAATGCAGGCATCGTCATCGGGATCAATATCGGCCGGCGGAAGATCAGCCGGAGCAGAAGATGCGTCAACAACATCATTCCAGCGGGAACAATCGGCCGGGAGATCACGATCGCTTCGAACAGAGATCACATGCACCGGTGCTTCGACACGAACGTCATCAAGAACCGGCAACAACCGCTCGAGTCGCTCATCGTCAACGACAGCAACTTTCGGTTGCGCATCGCTCATTCCAAACTTCATCTCTTCCGATGTCCACCAGGCATTCATCCCAACAACGGCTGCACCGATTGACACTGTCGCCCAATACGTCATCACCCATTCCGGGAAATTTCGCATTGAAATCGCGACACGGTCACCATTGGATACCCCGTGCGTCTCGCGCAAATAATGGGCAAGTGATCGAACGGTTGCCGCAACCTCGGCGTAGGTGTAACGCTCATCCTCGTAAACGACATAGTCACGATCGGCGTAGCCAGCAGTAAGTTCCCAAAACGCCCTCATCGTGGGAGGTGCGTTCTTAAAGACACGCATCGGGACACCCCGAACGTTGATCTCGGTCATCTCAAATTGGCCACCATCGGCGGCCATTTCTTCCCAGGTTGACAAGTAATGCTGCATCAAAGGCGTTGGCATAGGAGAACATCTTTGCCGATGAGTAATCCTTCGCTCTCATCGGTACGGCGGAGGTTGACCCCTCCTAGCAGTTACGTCAAGAGATGACTGACAACAAGTTCACGTAAACGGTCGATCCCTATGTTCTTTGATGCAGAGACCCACACGATGTCACCCTGTTCGAGCATGCAGCCCTCAGCAAGATCACGTCGACGGCGCTGACGTTTTGCTGACTTCACCTTGTCTGACTTTGTCGCAACAACCGTGTGTGGAACGTCGTTGTATCTCAACCACTCGAGCATCTGCACATCGAGTGGAGTTGGCCCGATCTCGCCATCAACCAACACGAAGACCATGACGAGTTCTTCGCGATCGAGTAGGTAACCCTCAATCATTGATGACCAGTCACCCCGGATATGGCCCGGAACCTTCGCATAACCGTAACCAGGAAGGTCAACGACAGCTCCACCCCCAGCGTGTGAGAACACGTTGATCAACTGTGTTCGGCCAGG
>JAPOIQ010000113.1 GCA_029978815.1 bacterium | reverse complement strand
CGGCCAACGTCTGAGAATTCTTGTTGTAGACGGTTTGGCCGACCTGAACAATCTCCGAGAATCCCACTGCGATACCGAGTGAGGTGTTCTTCGTGATGTTGAGGTATTGGTTTCCGAGTGGCGGCATGATTACTCGGAACGCCTGTGGCAACACAACTTTTCGCAATGCTTGTGCCCGGGAAAGCCCAAGTGCTGCTGCTGCTTCAGACTGGCCCGACGGCACTGCGAGAATTCCACCTCGAACGACTTCTGCGATAAAGGCCGATGTGTAAAACACCAGCCCGAGGAAGATCGAGGCGTAGAAGACGGTGAGTGTAAGCCCGGTATCGCCAAAGTTGACGAACCTGCCCTCGGTGAGCGTCGGTCGCATTGCATCGAAGGGTTTCGCTCCTCGCCCGTCACCAAACTTGTCGGCGAGGACTCCCCAAAAATCACTTCCTGAGTTGATGATCCAACTTGAGAGCCCTGGCCACCCTCGAAGGACCACAAATACGGCGACAATGCCGATGAAGCCCGAAAAGATCATCCTGAACCAGTCATCGTCGGTGAGTTTTGCCAGACCTGCCGGACTTCGTTTTGAATCAAGGAACTTGCGTATCCAGCCAATGACTGCCACGACTGCTGCAAGGCAAAGGATCAGTTGCATCGCGCCTTGTGGAACCGCTCCCCACGCATCTTCAACTCCGCCAAAGATCGGCCCCAGAAATGCCATCACCGGGTTGACAACCCATGCGATCACGGCAGCAATAACGGTAAGAACGAATGTCCACAGTCCGATTCGCTGATCGCCGCCATCACGATCTTGTCGCTTTTTCAATTGACGACGCACCGCAATTATTCCGATCGCAAATACCAACATCAGAGCGGCAAATTGGTAGAACCCGTCCGCAAGAAAAACTCGGGGAAGTGAAATACCTTTTTGCGAGACGATAACCCACCCAGGTATCGGTCCAGTCTCGGGGGTCAGCTTGCCGAGCGAACCGAGGATCGCGAGCCAGAGGATGATCTGAACGAGAACCGGAATGTTGCGAAGCCCCTCAACGTATGCCGATGAAAAGCGCTGAGCGACAAAATTTTTCGATAAACGCGAGATCCCGACGAGAACACCAAGAATTGTTGAGAAGATGATCCCGAGGGCAGCGATACGAAGCGTGTTGACCATTCCCACCCATAGGGCCCGACTCATCGTGAGTGCGCGTTCGGGAGTGTCGACAGTTTGGATACCTTCGCCGAGCTGAAAATTCGCTGGATTATCAAGCCAGTCGTACCCGACAGGAATGCTCTTCGCAGCCAGGTTCGTGCGCGCTTCCGCGATCAAAAACCAGAACACAGCGAGCACCCCGATGAGTACTGCGAGCTGTGCGAACCACTTGAGAATGGCAACGTTTCGCCAGAGCGGGGGTTTCGTGGTTGCGTAGTGAATGGCAGACGACGTTGACGCCTCAGACATACTGCCAGCCCCCCTTAACGATTATTGCAAATACGGATAGAGATACGAGGAGGGTTGGTCGGGTCTACGACCCGACCAACCCTTTCCCTGTTTGAGTTGAGTTACCTCAATTGAGGTTGAGTTATCTCAGCGCGCTGGTGGGGCGTACATCAAGCCACCATCGGTCCATGCCGCGTTGGCTGAGCCTGCGCGATCAAGGCCGACTGGGGTCAGGTTGGCATCCCAGATCTCCTGGTAGTTACCGACCTGGCTGATGACGTTGTAGAACGCATCGGCTGAAAGGCCCATGACGGACTGGAGTTCGCCTTCGCCGCCCATGAGTCGAGCCATCTCAGGACCAAAGTCACCGGCGAGAGCAGCGTCAACGTCAGCGGATGTCACACCATTCTCATCAGCGATCAATGTTGCATAGACCGTCCAGTTGACGACGTCTGCCCACTGTGAGTCATTCTGTGCGTACACAGGACCAAGCGGTTCCTTTGAAATTGGGGTTGCTGGGAAGATCACCCAGTCGCCCGCGTTTGGCTCCTGTGCAGCCTTACGGCCAACGAGGCCGGAACCATCGGTGGTGATGACGTCACAGGTACCTGCGATGAATGCATCAACGACCTGGTCGTAATCCTCGAAGGTGGTCAGTGTGATGCTGATTCCGAGCAGAGAAGCGAGCTCTGAGATATTCGTCTCAGTTGTCGTTCCTGCGTTGGTGCAGACAACCGCTCCGTCGATTTCATCAACTGATGATGAACCGGTGAACCCGTCGGCTGATCGGCCCATGAGCTGCTGACCGTCGTAGTAGGTGGTTGGGCCAAAGTCCATACCAACTTCGGTGTCACGGCTCTGCGTCCAGGTCGAGTTACGCATCAACACATCAACGGCGCCGGTCTGCACTGCGGTGAAACGCTCTGCCGCGGTCAACGCTGTGAATTCAACGGCCTCGGCATCACCGAGCACGGCTGCGGCTACTGCACGGCAGTAGTCAGCGTCAATACCTTCCATCGAGCCATCGGCCTGGGTGTATGAGAAGGCGACGGCTGCGCCTGAAACACCACAGTTGAGAACTCCGCGAGCCTGAACAGCTGCGAGAATCCCACCCTCCTGGGTGACCTCAACTGAGTCTGAGTCGCCGGAGTCTGAGTCGCCGGAGTCTGAATCGCTCGATGAGTCCTCTGCAGCAGATTCTTCTGCTGCTGCATCATCAGATGCATCATCGCTTGCGTCATCGCTACCACCACAGGCAGCGAGAATGAGTGAAAGCGCGGCCAAAGATGCTGCTGCACCCCGAAGTCCACGCGCACGAATACGTGTCATAGTTTTTTCCTCCCAAATGTGAATAGGCCTCATTGCCCATTCGTACAAGTGATAACTCTAGTCAGCGTTGAGAATATTCCCGACATAACCGAAAGTTCTCAATCGAAGACCTCGGACATCGGTTGATCGCGTCAACGTCAGAAAGGTGATGACGGCGGCACTGCTGATGTTCCGTTCGAACTCAAAATGTTGACAAGTTCGCCCGACACGTCCCGATACCGTTACCCGCCGTGCAACACCGCCGCGATATCGAAGGACTCCGCGCAATTGCGGTTCTGATCGTTGTCGCATATCACGCCGGCTTTCCCGGATGGAGCGGCGGCTTTATCGGCGTCGACGTCTTTTTCGTGCTCTCCGGCTTTCTCATCACCTCGTTGCTTATCAACGAGCGTGAGACCGATGGGAGAATTGCTCTCCGATCCTTTTATGCAAGGCGTATTCGTCGTCTGCTACCGATCTCGTCGGTGGTTGCCATCACATCTGTCGTCGCTGCCCTCGCCGTGCTCCCCAGCACAACGTTCTCATCTCTCGGCACCGATGTCGCCGCTGCCGCCGGGTTTTTCGTCAACATCGTGTTCGCTGCTCGGGGAACCGACTATCTGGCTGGCGACACCGACCCATCGGTTCTTCAGCACTACTGGTCGCTTGCGGTCGAGGAACAGTTCTACGTGCTGTGGCCAGGGCTCATCGCCCTCCTCGCCGCAGGAGCACAACGCGTTCGGGCCCGCATCGCTCCGGTGATCGCGGTGATCGTGGCCGGCTCGTTCGTCGCAAGCGTTGTCCTGTCATCGAGTTCTCCAACGTGGTCGTATTTTGGGCTCCACACGAGAGCCTTTGAATTGGGAATAGGCGCTCTGCTCGCAGCGTGGTGGCCGTCGATCGACCGGCTCCCGCCAACCGTTCGTGTTGCACTCGGATGGGGAGGACTTGTCGGCATCGGGCTCTCTGTTCCACTTGCGGCGTGGGTGACATATTTTCCGGGCTGGGTTGCCGCAGTTCCGGTGCTCTCCACCGCTGCGGTTATCGCTGGGGGAGACAGCACTTCTCACAGCGTTCAACTTCTGTTGCGACGTCAACCGCTGCAATGGATCGGCGAACGGTCGTATTCGCTTTACCTCTGGCATTGGCCTGCGCTCGTGCTCGTGAGCGGAGCGCTTGAGCGGTCATTGCGTTTCTCTGAAACGTTTGGTGCACTTGCGCTCGCTATTGCGTTGGCTGCCCTCGGCTTCAGATTCATCGAGAATCCGTTACGCCGCTCTCAACGACTGATATCACAACCTGTACTGACGTATTCGTTCGGGGTCTCGCTTATCGCTGCGATGGCCATCGTCGGTATCGGCACCTCTCGCTATCAACCAGAGGCATCTACTGGCGTGGTTGCTCAAGCACCAACTCTTTCGGCCGCAACAACGACAACCGCGATCACGCCGACAACGAGCCCTAGCGTCGCACCTGCGGAATCATCAGGTGACCCTGTGGAAACAACCGCAACTCCGACAACGACACTGCCTCCAATCGTCAGCAATCTTGATGCTCAACCTCTCGAGGCAATTCTTAACGCACTCGATAGCGCTGTGCTTCCCGACAACGTGCGGCCGGATATCTATTCGGCGGTCAACGACACCAGTTCCCTCTACGACACGGATTGCCACCAATTTATGACGCCGACCCTCGCTGATGGCTGCGTTTTTGGCGATCTCTCAGGAGAGTTCACCATTGGGCTCATTGGCGACAGCCATGCGGCGCAATGGTTTGCCGCCATCAACACGATGGCTATCGAAAACGAGTGGCGTCTGATCGCCCACACCCAAGGCGGGTGCCCGTTACTCGACGTCGTCACCTGGAATCGTGGTGCTGATGCGGTGTTCAGTCATTGCGCAACCTGGCGAGATGCCGTCATCGACAATCTTCAACAAGAGGGTGCCGAGGTCGTCATCATGTCGCAGCACTGGGGCCTGCTCGAAGCATCAACACGCGAGGCGGTGCCGGCAAGTGTCTGGGAACGCGACCTTCCGCCGTTCTTTGAGCGACTCCGTGACGCCGGCATCGAGCCGATTCTGATGCTCGACTCGCCCGACCCCTACGAGGCGGTTCCGGCATGCGCGGTTTCGCATAAGAACGACCTCTCCTCTTGTGAACCAGGCCTTCTTCGCAACACCGAACGGGCGGTACGCAATGTTGCACTCTCGATTGCAGACGAGATGTCAGTCGGAGTCATCGATCCTCACGTCTGGCTGTGCGTTGATGTTTCGCCAGAAGATGACTCAGACACGACCCGCTGCCCGGTCGTTGTCGGTGACATTCTCATCTATCGAGATAGCCATCATCTCTCGAACACATTTGTTGAGTGGTTTGCACCGGTCCTCTCGGCCGAACTCGTCGATTGGATTCGTGCGCAGTCAGACTTGTCGTAGAAGTCACAAGCGATGGG
>JAPOIQ010000064.1 GCA_029978815.1 bacterium | reverse complement strand
GTTCTGCATCGAGCAGGAATGAAATCAGGTCATCCCCGGGGTTCTCTTGGCGGTACTCAATCTGCTCAAGGAAGAACTTTCGAATAATCGAGGCGTAATGCTCACGAATCTCGTCGTCTTGCAAACCGAGTTCGAGCGCACCCTGCACCCATGTGGTGAACTCATCGGCCATCTCAGGTTCGATACCAAGAATCGCTGCGATGATTCGTGGCGGAATCTGCCGTGCGTACTGCTCAGCAATATCAGCCGAGCCATCCTCAATGAACTCGCGAATCAAACGGCGACACAACTCCTGGGTGTGTTCACGGTATTTCTCCACCGCCTTCGGCGAGAAGAACGGCAACATGAGGCGACGGTCAGGAGCGTGGTCGGGCTCATCGGTCGCAATGATCGAACGAATTCGATCACCATTCGCGTCATACGACTGCGGAACTGGGGTGACAGTGATCGAGAACGATGACCAGGTCTCAGTGTCGGCCGCAATTGAGCGAACCCCCTCATAGGTGGTCGGCATAAAGGTGACTTGGCGACGTTCTGTGCGCGCAAATGGGCAACCCTGCTCACGCAAATCACCCCACACCGAATATGGGTCCTTGATGAACTCCGGATCAAAGATCTCGAAATCATTCGCCCAATCAGACACTGGATCAACTGCAGTCATCATTCCCCCTTCGATGACAAATACCCCGCTCTTGCTGCGAATGAAATCGTAGCGCGCACAAATTCACGTGTACAGCGCCCGAGGTTCATCACAGACGTGAAGGATCAAACCCCATTGGAAGTTCGAGGCGATGTTGAGCGAGCAGTTCCACGTCGCTCAACAACTCAACGGTCGGCGCATCGGCCACAACCTTTCCTCCGCTCACGATCACCGAGCGAGCACACAACTGAAGTGCAAGCGGAAGATCGTGCGTCACAATGAGTTGCGTTTGAGCAAGGCCCGAAAGAAGGTCGATGAGCTCACGACGTCCGGCTGGGTCAAGCCCCGAGGTTGGCTCATCAAGAATGAGCACATGTGGGTCCATCGACAGCACCGTCGCAATTGCAACGCGCCGCTTCTCCCCTCCACTGAGATGATGCGGATTGCGATCTGCATACCCGTCGGCACCGACGCGCTTCAGAGTTCTCTCGACAAGTTCATCAAGTTCGCTTCCCGAAATACCAAGGTTCGCAGGGCCAAAGGCAACGTCCTCTCGAACAGTTGACATGAAGAGTTGATCATCGGCATCTTGAAACACGGCGCCGACCACTCGACGAACCTCACGAAGGTTGTCCTCAACTACCGGGAGATCACCAATGCGAATCTCACCAGATTGCATTGCAAGGAGACCATTGAGATGCATAACAAAGGTCGTCTTCCCTGAGCCGTTTGGGCCGAGCACGGCGACACGCTCCCCCTCAGCAACCTCAATACTCAGACCATGCAACGCATCGTGATGCTCGCCCGGATACCGAAAACGAAGATCTCGAACGACCACAGAAGACGCCGGCATCACACCACCACCACAAGCACGACGGCAAACATAAATGGGTACGCCATCACACTCAACCACTCACGAGTTGACGCGTGGCGATCATTCACCACTGGCATCACCCCCGAGTACCCGCGGGCAAGCATCGCTTGATGCACCCGCTCTCCACGCTCATACGACCGAACAAACAGTGCGCCTGCCGAAGAGGCAATCGGTTTAATCTGCCACAGCCAGCGGGGGTCATGGCCACGGGCGACCATTGACCGACGCATCCGGCCAAGTTGTTCAACCAAGACGTCGATATATCGAAGCATGAAGGCAATGATGGCCACCAACAAACGTGGAACCCGCAGGCGTGTCATTCCGTGCAGCAGTTCTGCTACCGGGGTCGTTGCAGAAAGCGCAATGCTCATCGTTGCTCCAAGTCCGGCCTTCACCAAGATATTCCATGTCGCCCACAACCCATCGACAGAGAGCGACACCCCGACAACCTGCACAGATTCGCCACCACTGAGAAACGGAACGATCACCGCAAAGAGAATGAAGGGGATGATCACCGCCAGTCGCTTCAAGTACGTCCGTACGCCAATTCCTGACAGGGCAATGACTGACCACGCGCCAACCGCATACAGCGCGAACGCCACCACCTCCTGCCGAGGGGTCACCGCCATCACAATGACTGCGGCAACAACAGCAACCAATTTCGTCTCAGGTGACAAACGATGAATCTGAGAATCACCCGGAATGAAGATGCGTAAAACCGTTGAGCCGTGAGCCCCTGACATGTGAGAGGGACCTACACCATCTGTCGACGACGAACCGAGCGAGAAGCGCTCAGCACCCCGCCACCGACCAGAAGCGTCACCGCGATACCTGCAACTCCGGCAACCGCAAGACTCAACGACTCATTCGATACGCCAGCGGTTGCATAATCAGAGAACAGACTTGACCCGAAGGCGTGATCTGTTGCCGACTCTGCAAAGCCATTGTCGATTGCGACGCGCTCGAGACCATCCGGACTTGACGCAGCAAACTGGCTGATCACGACACCGACCACAACAGCTGCAAACACACTTCCAATAAGGAAGGGACGCATTCCTACTCGTGACCTCACAGCCAATTCCTCTGACGTGAGGTAGCTTGCGCCAATCACAAGATCAGGCCGTGAGGCCATCACCGCAGAGAGCACCAGGCCAGTCAATACGGCCTCACCAACACCGATGAGAACGTGTACGCCAACCATCGCCCCGAACACAGTGTCGAATGCGACCGGAGCCGAGGCACCAAACAACCATTCGATTGAGAACGCAGCAGCGGAGAGTACGACTGAAACACCTGCTGCGAGGGCGCCGGCACCGATTACTCCACCGGACGTACGCGGCATGATCTTTCGAACCAAAAGGAAGGCCGCCCATCCACCAAAGGCAGTCACGATCGCCATATTGAGCGTGTTATATCCGAGGGCGGTGAGACCACCATCTGCGAAGAGCAGCGCTTGAACAATCACCACGACAGAGACGACGAGCATCCCAACCCATGGGCCGAGAAGCACCGCAGCAAGAGCGCCGCCAAGTAGGTGTCCCGTCGTTCCGGCCGCAACCGGAAAGTTCACCATTTGCGCCGCAAAGATGAATGCAGCAGCTACGCCCGCAAGAGGAACCTGCCGATCACCGAGTTCTCGACCTGCATGACGAAGCCCCAGCGCCAAGACTCCAATCGAGAGAATGGCGGTTACCAACGCCACCGATGGCTGAAGGAAACCGTCAGGAGCGTGCATTGCGAAAAGCGAAGTCACGCCGATGACCGTAATGAGCCAACGGCGTTACTGCAAGTCGTTCGCAATAAATGATGCTCGTCACATGGTGCATTGGCCTGCGATCAGGAGACGGCAGACAGGCCAACAAACGAAATAATCTCACGCTGAGAGCGCCAATGCTGCTATCAGCTGGCATATGGTTTGGATATGAGCATCGATGAGGTTTTGCGAGCACGGGACTTCCGTGTCACTCGAGCTCGTCAACTCGTATGGGAAGTGCTCTCATCTTCCGAGTCTCACCTCAGCGCAACAGACATCCACGAACGGGTGCATGCGATTGACGACTCCATCAACGCGTCATCGGTGTACCGAACGCTCGCATTGTTCTCTGAACTTGACCTCGTTCGAGAGTCACACCTCGGAGAGCTCAGCACATGGGAACCAGCCCACGAAGACGAAGTCATCCACCTCGTCTGCGAACGCTGCCAATCAACGACGCACTTCAACACATCAACTGTTGACCGACTCCGGGCTCAAGTCGAAGAAGTTGCGGAATTCAGCCCAACCTCCATCGACGTCCAGATCACCGGCCTTTGCTCACGTTGCTGTTCGACCACCTAAAGTCGACGGCGTCTCGCGTTTGCGTTTAGGAGAATCTCATGGGGCACGAAGTACTTATCGTTGGTGGCGGTATCGCCGGACTGGCGGCCGCTCTCAGCCTTCACGCCGAAGGTGTCGATGTTGTCGTACGGGAGTCGGTTCCTGAAGTTCAGCCGCTCGGAGTCGGCATCAATCTTCTCCCCCACGCAATTCGTGAACTCGATGCGCTCGGACTTCTCGAACAGCTCGAAAGTGTTGGTGTAGCCCCCACCAACCTTGCGTACTTCTCAGCGAAAGGACAGATGATCTGGGAAGAAGCGAGAGGTCGAGCAGCGGGCTATAACTGGCCACAGCTCTCGCTGCACCGTGGAATCCTTCAGGTCGTTCTTCATGAGACAGCAGTTGCGCGACTCGGCTCCGATCGTGTTCTCACCGGCCGCCATCTCATCTCGCTCGATCAACACGACGATCGTGTGACAGCAACATTCGAGTGCCGAGATGAGCGCGGCGGGGAGGAATCAGTCGACGCGTCAATCGTCGTTGCCGCTGATGGAATTCACTCCACCGTTCGCCAACAGCGCTTCCCGAACGAAGGTATGCCGCTCTGGAACGGCGCCCTGCTCTGGCGAGGAGCAGTCGAATACGAACCAATTCTTGACGGCCGAACAATGGTGTGGGCGGGTCACCCTGACCAAAAATTTGTTGCCTACCCCATTCGCGATCTCGACAACGGGAAGCAACTCATCAACTTCATCGCTGAATATCGAACCGATGACCGCGAGTTACTTGAACGCGAAGACTGGAACCGGGCCGGCAATCTCGACGACTTCGCTCCACGGTTCGATAACTGGGTATTTGACTGGCTCGATATTCCGTCTTTGCTGCGCGCCGCACCAGGAACGTTCCTGTTCCCAATGGTTGATCGCGACCCACTCGACCGATGGACCGAAGGTCGTGTCACCCTCATCGGTGACGCCGCGCACCCGATGTATCCAATTGGATCGAACGGGGCTTCCCAGGGCATTCTCGACGCACGTGTGCTCGCCGGCTGCATTCGGACACATCGCAACAACCTCGCTCGAGCCCTCGAAATCTACGAGGCGAACCGCCGCCCACCGACCTCAGCAATTGTGCTTGCCAACCGCGGTCTCGGCCCCGAAATGCCAATGCGTCTCGTACACGAACGAGCCCCCGAGGGCTTCGACAACATCAATGATGTCATCAGCCCTGAAGAAATTCTTGACGTCACCGAGGGCTATCGCCGTACCGCTGGCTTCGCGCTTGAAGCCCTTGCCAGCGGCAAGTCGCTGATCGATGGTAACTACGCCGAACTTCCGGCATGACGGCGCTGCACTAGCCGCCAATTGCTCCAAACGCCTCCCACTCATCCTCCGTCCAAGGTGCACGAAGTTGAGTGGTCACAAAGTCTGAGGTCCATCGCACCATGTCAATCCACGGCAGGTCTGCGCTCATCACTTCGGTGAACGCCATGCCATGAAGAATGAGAGCAACATCTTCCATCGACAACTCGATCGGACGCTCATCTCCCTCTCCGCGGGACAGTTCTTCAGCATTCCAAACATCTCGCAGCCGTTGTTCGAGATCGACAACCTGCTCCACATCGAAGCCCCATCCAAACGCTCCAACGTGAGCAGTTGGTGATCCGCCCATAAACGAGTCAAGAACGATGCCAAGAATCTGATCGATTGACGAGGCTGCCTCAGCAGGGAGCATCACATCACGAGGCTCTGTCATGAGGCCGACCCAAAATCGCTCGGGGCAAGGACAGACTCACCAGCTTCAATCGCTCGCCAAATTCGCTCAGCAACTGCCTCAGGGGTGAGACCTCCACCAAGCTTTGGAGCAGCACCAAATTGAGGCCGATCTGACAGCCCGGTTTCGGTATGCGGGGGGCGAATGTCAATGCAGCGAACACCCTGGCGACGCCAGTCGCGGGCCATCACACCCACTGCCGCCGACAACCCTGCTTTCGCCGCCGTGTACACGCCAGTTCCCAACATTGTCGAATCCACAACGGCTCCTGTGATGACACCGATAGCTCCACCTTCAGACATCATCGGTGCGACCAGCCCACACACCGCAAGCGGCCCAACGAGGTCGATATCAATCATCGACTGCAACGCATCTGAACGAACCCTGTCAACCGGTCCGAACCCAACAACTCCGCTCGCAATCATCACGACATCGAGCCGACCCATTTCCTCAAGAGCCGCATCAACAATTCGTTCACGATCAGAGGCCGAAGTGATATCACCCGCGATGTGTAACCGTTCGCCACCCGGACCTTCATCCGACCGAGAACTTGTCACGACTTGAGCGCCGCGCGAGATCGCAGCGGCAGTTATTGCTCTGCCGAGGCCACCCGTGCCACCGAATACCAACACTGCCGAGTTCGTTGCTTCCACTCCGTAAGTTTGTGGCCTCACAGAACTTTCTTGCACTTCGTGCTACCGATCTCTCCCGAATTACCGTCAGACTCATGAGAACATCTGTGAACGACCTTGTCCGTGCAGCCAAGGCTCGAATCGAAGAACTCTCGGTCGAACAACTCAAAGCCGAAATCGATGCAGGAACCTGCACCGTCATCGACATTCGCGACTTCCGTGAGCGCCTCGAAAAGGGCGCGCTACCAGGTGCAGTATCGAGCCCCCGCGGAATGCTTGAGTTCTGGTTCGACCCCGACAGCCCGTACTACAGAGAGCAGTTCAAGTTCGACGACCGATACGTGCTGTACT
>JAPOIQ010000356.1 GCA_029978815.1 bacterium | reverse complement strand
TGTTGCACCCCGTCGTAAGCGCTGACGCTGGCCGAACACCTTCCGAAGAATAATTCTTTGCGGGTCGGAGTGCTTGGGGCAGAGCCATGGTCTGAGCTGATGCGTGAACAGATCGAAGAGAAACTCTCAATGATTGCCGTGAATATCTACGGACTGTCAGAGGTAATCGGGCCAGGCGTCGCATGCGAAACTGCCGATCGCGCCGGGCTGGTCGTCATGGAAGATCACTTTTACCCTGAAATCGTTCACCCCGAGACTGGCGAAGTCCTCGACGAAGGCGAAGTTGGGGTGCTCGTACTGACATCGCTCACCAAGCAGGCATTCCCGATTCTGCGCTATTGGACAGGTGATCTTTGCTCGATGACCCGTGAACCATCGCCCTGTGGTCGTACCCACGCTCGCATCTCATCAATTGTTGGGCGCAGTGACGACATGATCGTGATTCGCGGTGTGAACGTATACCCGAGCCAAGTTGAACATGCGCTACTCGGAGTTGACCTTGCTGCACCACATTTCAGGCTTGTCGTTACCCGAGAAGGCACGCTCGACAACCTCACTGTCGAGGTGGAGCCAGTCGAAGGTGGTGGTTCGGTTGACGACATTGGTGCGTCACTGAGCGGAAGCGTCGCTGATGCCCTGCGTTCATCACTCGGCATCGGTGTCGCAGTGAGAGTTGCCGAGCCGGGAACACTTCCTCGCTCTGAAGGTGGGAAGTTATCCAGAGTTGACGATCGGAGGAAGTTGTGATTGAGGTCAATTGCAATCGATGTCCTGAAAGAGTGATGGCATGAGAAGTTGGGCGGATCTCGACGAGTTTCAAGAATTTCTTGACGCAGGCGGCATGGTCGAGGCAGACGATGACATGCCAGACGAGTACCGACAAGAGGTGTTTCGGTTCATCGAGTTCCATGCGAACTCCGAGCTCATGGGCGGACTGACCGAACGCGACTGGATTCCGCACGCCCCCGGCCTGCGCCTCAAGCAGATCTTTCTTGCAAAAACCCAAGATGAGATTGGCCATGCGCACCTGCTCTACATGGTTGCGGCCGATATGGGTGTCAAAACCAGAGACGAAATGATGAATGATCTCCTCGCCGGTAAGACCCGCTTCCATAATGTGTTCCACTACCGGGCCGAGACCTGGGCTGACCAGATTGCGATTGCATTCTTGGTTGATGCCGCAGCATTCGCAAGTCAGCGAGCCGTGTTCGCAAAGTGCACCTACGGGCCCTACAAGCGGATCCTTCGCCGAATCGTTGGCGAAGAGGGCTTCCATATGCGTCACGGTGAGGAAATGTTGCTGAAGATGGCCTCGGGTTCTCAGGTACAACATGATCTTTTTCAAGCAGCTCTCGAGCGGTGGTGGTGGCCTGCGGTGCAACTCTTTGGACCTGATTCACCATCAGACGACCCATTGTTGAGGTGGTATGTGAAGAGCGAGCGCAATGAAGTGCTCCGCCACGCATATGTGCAGAAATATGTGCCACTACTCCATGGCTACGGGTTCACCGTTCCCGACGAAGGACTTCACCAAGACCCTGATTCGGGCGAATGGATGATGAGCGAAATTGATTGGGCGCCCCTGAAAGCGACCTTTTCAAATGCTGGCCCTGACTCAGAACGGAGGCTTGCAAATGCGGTGAGGAATCATGCCGAAAGCGCATGGTTCCGTGAGTCAATCGGTGTATCAGCATGACAATGACAAACGCTGAAGCGAGCCTTGCTGCCGTCTACCAGGCGCTCGGTCAAGTGATGGACCCCGAATACGGAACACTCTCGATTGATGATCTCGGGATCGTTGCCGATGTCACTCTTGATGGCGGCCGAGTGGAGGTCACGTTATTGCCGACCATGGCGGGCTGTCCCGCTCGTGAAGTCATTGAGTCAGATGTGAGAGGTGCACTTGAGAATGCAGGAGTTGCGGAGATCTCTATCGCCTGGCGTCTCGACGGAAGTTGGGAGCCAAGTCGACTTTCGGCAAACGCAGTGCAGCAACTCGGGCGAGAATTCTCAATT
>JAPOIQ010000362.1 GCA_029978815.1 bacterium | reverse complement strand
GCTGCGAGTTGCGGTGGAAGTGCAGATGAGTTGATCGATCAAGCATCAGATGCATTGAACGAAATCCCTGAAGAGGGGTCATCTGTCGCCGAGAGCGAAGGGTCAACGTCTGATGATTCGACGCCAGAGGAGTCATCGACGGGTTCGACCTCGTCGTCGGCAAGTGACGATGACATCGAGGTGGCCGTTGAGCCCAATGCCCGCATGCCACTCACAGGTGCGCCGCTCGACGGTGCCGATGGTATTCCGAACCGGCCGGCACTTGCCGTCAAAATGCCAAATAACCAGAAAGCCCTCCCGCAGACAGGCTTGAACGAAGCCGACATTGTGTTTGAGGAAATCATTAACGACGGCTTGACTCGTTTTATTTCGGTGTTCCACAGCCAGGGTTCTGATCCGTTGGGTCCGATCCGTTCGGGTCGAGCCCAAGATGTTGACATTCTCACCAATCTTGACTCGCCGCTGTTTGCATGGTCAGGTGGAAATCCAGGTGTGACAAGGGTGATCAACAACTCGTCATTGGTGAGCCTCAACTACGTGCGTGGATTTGCTGATGCGTACTACCGGCGCGATGGTCGTGGAGGCGCACCCCACAACCTCTTTTCATCTACCGACACGCTGTGGGACCTCACTCCGGAAGAGTTTGCGGTGCCTCCGCAGATCTTCTCGTACATGCTCCCCGGTGAAACAGCGGTCGGTGACCCCGCTTCAATTATCGAGATTGAACTCGACTCGATTCTCGCCCGCTGGGATTACGACCCAGCCAGCGGCCGATACCTCCGTTCGCAATACGGCGAGCCCCACATGACCGAGCTCACTGGCCAAGCGTGGGCTGACAACGTGGTGGTGCTTCTTGTTGAGTATCGGAGAAGCCCGATCGACTCGAAGAGCCCGGAAGCGATCACTGTTGGAAGTGGGCAGGCTCTCGTCTTCACCGACGGAGTTGTTCGGGTCGGCGCTTGGCAGCGGTCGTCAAACAGCGATATGTGGAATCTTTACACCGATGAGACGCTGAGCGAACCCATCGGACTCAGCGATGGGCGCACTTGGGTTGAACTGCCGCGGAATGATTCCGAAAATGTTCGCTATGTGTCGTAGCAGTGGCCATTGCCTGCCGGAAGATAGATAGATTGTTGATATGTCGAACCCCCAGACCGGCTCTTTTCCCGTAAAGCGTGGACTCGCCGAGATGCTCTCGGGTGGCGTCATCATGGACGTTGTCACCCCTGAGCAAGCAAAAATCGCAGAGGATGCGGGTGCGTGCGCCGTGATGGCGCTCGAGCGTGTGCCTGCAGATATTCGCCGTGATGGCGGCATCGCTCGAATGAGCGACCCAGACATGATCGAAGGTATCAAGGCAACCGTCACGATCCCGGTGATGGCTAAGGCACGAATTGGCCACTTTGTTGAAGCGCAAATCATCCAGAGCCTCGGTGTTGACTTCATCGACGAGTCTGAAGTGCTCACTCCCGCCGATGAAGCCCACCACATTGATAAGTACAAATTTGATGTCCCGTTCGTATGTGGAGCAACAAACCTTGGTGAGGCGTTACGTCGCATTTCCGAAGGGGCGGCCATGATCCGCTCGAAAGGCGAAGCCGGCACCGGAAATATCGTTGAGGCTGTTCGCCACCTCCGCTCAATCTTGGGTGATATTCGTCGTATTGGTCAGGCCGACTCGGCCGAGCTCTTCGATTGGGCGAAGCAACTTCAGGCGCCACTCCCGCTCGTGCAAGAACTTGCGGAGACCGGCCGCCTACCCGTTCCTCTGTTCTGTGCGGGCGGAATTGCGACTCCGGCTGACGCAGCTCTTGCAATGCAACTCGGTGCTGAGGCGGTGTTCGTTGGTTCCGGAATCTTCAAGAGCGATGAGCCAGAACGCCGTGCCCGCGCCATCGTCGAGGCCACAACACATTTCCAGGACGCAGAT
>JAPOIQ010000321.1 GCA_029978815.1 bacterium | reverse complement strand
GACAAACCATCCTCAATCGTGTTCATTCTCTGGGGGGCTGCGGCCCGAAAGAAGAAGGTCATGATCAACGCCAGCCGTCACACCATCATTGAGTCAGCGCACCCCTCTCCGCTCTCGGCACGAAATGGGTTCTTCGGCTCGCGCCCGTTCTCGCAAGCGAACGATGCGCTCGTTCGTAATGGACTACCACCCATCGATTGGTCACTGTGATGTTGGGTGTCCACTGGACTGAACTCAAACTTGTTCAACGAGTTCGTCAGCATCGCCTCGGTGACATCGCCGTGCAGAGTGCGCATGGCTATCAGCAACATCGTTCATCAAATGCTGCCGCGCTCATCGCGTACTACGGCTTCCTCACCCTCTTTCCAGCCCTCCTGCTTGCAACGACGGTGCTCGGTTTTATGCTGGATAACAATCCTGCCCTGCGCGCCGACATCGTCGATACTGCAATTGCCCAGATCCCGATCATTGGCCGCGAAGTGCTGCTCGAAACTGGCGGACTCTCGGGGAACACACTCGCCATCGTTTTAGGAACAATCGGTGCGCTTTGGGGTGCAACACGTGCGTTTGTTGCGTTGCAAGACGCTCTGGACAACATCTGGGAAATCCCGCTTGATGCACGGCATAACCTCGTCATTCGCCGCTTGCACGGAATCGTTGGCCTCCTCACCATTGCGGCGGGGCAAATCGCGACGGTCATCCTCACGAGCATTGCGAGTTACGCCGAGATTGGTCGCGTTTCGCAGATCCTTATTGCGTTGAGCGCGGCAGTGGTAAATACCGCAATGATCGGGACAATGTTCAGGTACCTCACCGCGGCTCAGGCGACCTGGCAGATGGTGCGAGTCGGGGCGGTTGCCGCGGGCATCGGATTTACCCTGCTCCAACTCGCAGGAACCACCATCGTTGCCCGCTTGCTCGCCGGTGCTCAGGGCGTCTACGGAACGTTCGCTTCGGTGCTCGCCGTAACCGCGTGGATTTCGCTTCACGCAGCAATTGCACTGTTTTCGGCTGAGATCAACGCAGTGTTATCTCGAGGCGGAGACGCATCAGAGCGACACGCGCCCGATCTCGACGAGATCCCCAGCTGAACGTCCGACGTGGATTGCGAAGTCGCCTGAAGGAATTTCCCATTTATCCGAAATCCATGACGAGAACCTTCGTGGTGAGAGGCTGACCGTAACGGGACACGATTCACCGACATCAAGTTCAACCTTCGCGCATCCTACGAACCGGAAATCTCTTGCCATCTCCTCGTGATCGCCCTCGTAAGAACTGAACACCTCCACGACGTGCACACCGCGTCGACTGCCAATGTTTGTGACTGTTGCGTTGACGACAACGTCTTCACCGATATTGCCGATCACCGATGCTCCAGCAACCTCAAACTCGGTATACGACATGCCATGACCGAACCAGAATTGCGGTTCCGTCTTAGTTGACCGGTACCAGCGGTATCCGATCTGTCGCCCTTCGGCATAGTGCATTTTCCCATCGACGCCTGGGTAGTTCGCCGCCGCCGGAGTATCACTGAGCGCCGTTGGGAAGGTCAATGGGAGACGTCCACCAGGGTCGACTTCCCCGAAGACGACATCACGCAGAGCGTCGCCGAGCGCCCCGCCGGGGAACCAGATGTAGAGAATTGCTCCAACCTCGTCTCGCCATGGCATTGTGACTGGTGACCCCGCATTCACAACCACCACGGTGTTCGGGTTGACCGCAGCAACAGCCGAGATCAGTTCATCTTGGCGACCGGGTAACTGCATGGTCGTTCTGTCTTCGCTCTCTGTCTCCCAGTCGTCATCGGTGCCAACAACGAGCAGCACGCGATCTGACGCTGCAGCAAGCTCGACGGCCTGTGCGATGAGATCAGTTCGTTCTGGAGGCCGTAATCCAACTGAATATCCGCGAATGCCTGGGTGATCATCAAGCGGGTACTCAATGGAAATCTCAATCTCACGACCAGCCTCGAGATCAATCTCTACCGACCGCTCGGGAGATCCGTGAGCGAACATGCTTCCACCGGCATCTCCGGCTGCGATGGCAAGTACCTCAACGCCATCTACCGAAATTCGGCATTCGCCGACTGAACGACACCCGAGCGACCATCGCCCCGACTCGTCAGGAGTGAATGTTCCGAGTGCGGTGGCCCCAAACCGCATCGAAAGGTCATCGCCAGGGCCGTCTTGCCAGAACGCGTCAAGTGATGTCGTCGTCGACGAGAGAGAACGACCGGCTTCATCAATGACGTCGAGTGAGAAGCTGCCTCTGATCGCCGGATGGAACCGTTCGATTGAGCACCCCTGCGCCCACTCGACTCGATGACCG
>JAPOIQ010000073.1 GCA_029978815.1 bacterium | reverse complement strand
GGCCTTGATGCCTTGACAGCGCAACTGCGTACCGATGTTGAACGAACTCGTGAACTTGCAAGGTTGTGACCACGACTCGGCCCTCATAACCTCTCGATGTCCGTTGGGGTTCCGACTCTTGCGGATGCGCCTCCTGGCGCGACCACCTCAACTACAAAAAGGTAGGCAAGACAATGGCAATTGAGCCAAAGGCAGACGTCATCGCACGTCACCGTCAGAGCGACAGTGACACCGGGTCCCCCGAGGTCCAAATCGCTCTGCTCTCATCGCGAATTCAGCATCTCACCGATCACCTGAAGACGCATCCGAAAGACCACCACTCGCGTCGTGGCCTGTTGATGCTCGTCGGCCGTCGTCGCCGAATGCTGGACTACATCCGCGAAATTGATGTCGAGCGCTATCGCTCGATCGTTTCTGAACACGGCCTTCGCCGCTGAGTTCCACCACATATTTGGTGTCGGTTACCACCAGATATTCCGGTTAAGAACATGCCCGCTCGGTCGAATGACGAGCGGGCGTTGTTTTTGCGGGATAACCTGCTCTCCGGACGTAATCGTCTGAATAACACCGAGTAGCTGATGTCGGTTACCGGTTGCCGAAATCGTGTCGGTCCTGAAAAGAAGGACGGCGCGGTGTTGCCAACTGGGAACCGGAGAGCTGCTCCACATCATTTGGGAACGTCCCAAATGGAAAGGAGCCACTAATGGCTGATCCAATCCGCGTGTCCGGAGCAATTTCGGGCACTGACCGCACGCTGTCATTCGAGACAGGAAAATTCGCTCCGCAGAGCCAAGGCGCAGTTGTTGCCTCAATCGGAGAGACCAGGGTATTGACGACAGCAAATGCTGCACGAGACGTTCGCCCAGGCGTCGACTTTTTCCCCTTGACCGTTGACGTTGAAGAGCGTTCATACGCAGCAGGCAAGATTCCTGGTTCGTTCTTCCGCCGTGAGGGACGTCCGACGGAGGACGCAATTCTCACCTGTCGTCTCACTGACCGCCCACTCCGCCCGGCATTCCCAGATGGCTTCCGCAACGAGGTTCAAGTGGTGACCACCGTGCTTGGTGTTGACATGGCGAACCCACATGACGTGCTTTCAATCAATGCGGCGTCGGCTGCGCTCATGATCTCTGGAATCCCATTTGAAGGTCCAATTGGCTCTGTCCGGGTGGCGTACACGACCGAAGGAAATTGGATTCCTCACCCAACCTATGAAGAGGGCGAAGCTTCCACCTTTGAACTTGTTGTTGCTGGCCGCGAACTCGACAACGGCGATGTCGCAATCATGATGGTTGAGGCCGGTGGCACTGAGCAAAGCTTCTACTTCTACGAAGACGGTGCGCCAAATGTTGACGAGGTCGCGCTCGCCGAAGGACTCGATGCCTCAAAGCAGTGGATCAAAGAATCGATTGCGTTGCAGCGTCAGCTCGTCGCAAGCGTCATCGCAACCTCTGGTCCGATTGAGCAACTTCCCTTCACGCCGGTACTCGATTACTCCCCAGAGGTGTTTGCAGCAGTTGAGGGTTGTGTATCAGCCGAGATCGGTGCAGCAGTTGCGATTGCGGGCAAGGCAGAGCGCAATGCCGCCACCGACGCAGCAACTGCGAAGGCACTCGAGGCACTCTGTGGCGAGGATGGTGAATTTGCAGGCCAGGAAAAAGCCGTGAAGGAAGCCGTGCGCTCGCTCACCAAGAAGCTCGTTCGTCGTCGGATCGTCGATGAGGGCCTTCGTATCGATGGTCGCGGCGTCCGTGATCTTCGTCCGGTTTCAGCCGAGGTTGGTGTGCTCCCAACAGCGCACGGTTCGGGTCTGTTCCAGCGTGGCGAGACACAGGTTATGAATGTTCTCACCCTTGCAATGCCGAGAATGAACCAGATGATCGACTCGCTGTCACCGAATAACGAGAAGCGTTACCTGCATCACTACAACATGCCTCCGTGGGCGAATGGCGAGACCGGTCGAGTCGGCTCACCAAAGCGTCGAGAGATCGGTCACGGTGCTCTCGCGGCTCGTGCAGTTATGCCGGTCGTTCCGAATCAGGAAGACTTCGCGTACACCCTCCGTCTCGTCTCAGAGGTCATGTCATCGAATGGTTCAACGTCAATGGGTTCGGTGTGCTCCTCGAGCCTCTCGCTCATGGACGCCGGCGTGCCAATTCGTGGTGCGGTGTCCGGTATCGCAATGGGCCTTGTGAAAGATGGAGACAACTACGTGACCTTGACCGACATCCTTGGTGCTGAAGACGCATTTGGTGACATGGACTTCAAGGTGGCCGGAACAAGCGATGCGATCACCGCGTTGCAGCTCGACACGAAGATCGACGGAATTCCAGCGCAGGTCCTCGCTGATGCTCTCCAGCAGGCCCGTGAAGCACGTATGCAGATCCTCGATGTGATGAATGCGGCTATCTCGGCACCACGTGCAGAAGTTGCTGCGACAGCACCAAAGATCGTGACGATCACCATCCCGATCGACAAGGTTGGAGAGGTCATTGGGCCTAAGGGCAAGATCATCAACACGATTCAGGCTGAGACCGGTGCAGATATTGCTGTCGACGACGATGGGGCTGTCGGAATTGTGACAATTGCTGCAGTCGAATCGTGGCGGATGGAAGAGGCACGCACGGCGATCCTCAACATCGTTGATCCCCCGAAGGCAGAGATTGGTGCGACCTACATGGGTCGCGTCGTCAACATCACGAAGTTCGGTGCGTTCGTCAACATCCTTCCCGGCCGCGACGGTCTGCTTCACATCTCGAAAATCGGACGTGGGAAGCGGATCAACGCAGTTGAAGATGTGCTGTCGCTCGGTGACGAAGTTGAAGTCGTTGTTGATGAGATCGACGATCGCGGCAAGGTGTCACTCAGCCCAGCCGGTGACATCGTTTCTGAGTCAACCGGTGACAACAGCGAAGCGGCTGAAGCCCCCGCACCCCGAGCATCAAGTGATGGTGACATCGAATCTGTGAGCTTCGATGAGAGCTTCGATGCAGAACTCGCCGATGAACTTGGCGATCTTGGTCCAAGTTCTGAGCGTCGAGGTGACGGCGGTGGCCGTCGCCGTCACCGCTAATTCACCAGTACCAACTTGATGACCGAGCGTGTTGTCGTTCTCGACAATGGGTTGACCATTGCGGTCGACCCAATGGAGACAACGCGTTCGGTCTCGGTTGGAGTCTGGGTTGGTGTCGGCTCTAGAGATGAACCTGAACCCATTGCGGGCGTAAGTCACTTTCTAGAGCATCTGCTGTTTAAAGGAACTGCTCAGCGTTCAGCATCCGATATTTCCCGTTCGGTTGACCGTGTTGGAGGAGATATCAACGCGTATACCGCTCGAGAAAACACGACGTTCTATTGCCGAATGCCTGCTCGACACGTCACCGATGCTCTAAATCTCCTAGGTGACGTGATCTCGGTGCCGTCATTGCGGTCGTCTGACGTCGAGAGCGAACGTCAAGTCATCCTTGAAGAGCTCGCCATGGACGACGATTCGCCAGATGATGTTGCGCATCGAGTATTCGCTCAACAGCTATTCGCTGACCATGCGCTCGGCCGAGACCCGGGTGGCACTCGACGTTCAGTCGCGGAGACCTCGGTTGATGACATTCGAGATTTTCACGCCGAGCATTATGTTGCGGAGCGCATGGTGGTCGCGATCGCAGGCGCGGTTGATCCAGATGCAGTGATTGCCGATGCCGCAGCGGCCTTTCGCAGCCTCCCTCAAGGTCATTCCGGGCTCCGCCGAACAGCTCCAACAAAGACTGCTGGCGACAGCTCGGTTATCGATGACACTGAGCAAACTCATCTCGTGATCGGCGGCCTGGGGTTGCCTCGTCTGGACCCCCAACGAGAATGCCTGGATGTGGTGAACCACGTGCTCGGCGGTGGACTCTCGAGTCGGCTCTTCGATGAGATTCGTGAGCGTCGCGGTCTCGCGTACACCGTCTTTTCCGGTTTGAGCACATTTTCTGATGCCGGAGCTTGGTCGGTGTACGCCGGAACGAACCCGGGGCGCGCAACTGAGGTCGAGCAACTCATCGGCGACATCATTGACGACCTTGCGAAAAATGGCCCAACCGACGAGGAAGTCGATACCGCTGTGGGCTACCTCGTTGGGGCGTTTGAGATGAGTCTTGAGGACTCAGGTGCACGAATGGCTCGACTCGGTGGAATGCTTTCGGCAACTTCGAATATTCGGTCAGTCGACGAACAAATTGCGCGATGGGGTCAGGTCACCCGAACTGATGCCGCTCAAGTGGCTGCGTCGGTTCTTGGCGGGGGGAGACTAACCGTCTCTGTTGGCGCTGCGTAACGGAGTACCGTGAACGCTATGGCCAGTATTCGTGTTGGAGTCGTTGGGGCAACCGGGCGAATGGGAAGAACTGTGTGTGACGCTGTTGTCGACGCAGATGGTCTCGAACTCGTTGCTGTTGTTGATGTAGACGGTGGCGAAACGATTCATGGGCTCACGGTCTCGTCTGATCTTCGTGCCTTGGCGGAGGCGTCCTGTGACGTCGTGGTGGACTTCACGACAGCAGAGGCGGCACGGGTCACTCTTCCATTTCTCGCCCTCCACGGCATTCACGCAGTCGTTGGAACGACGGGTTTTGATGACGATGACATTGCGTCATTCGTGTCAGCCTTTGCAGCGTCAGACGCAAACTGTTTGATTGCTGCCAACTTCGCAATCTCTGCTGTGTTGATGATGAAATTTGCCGCCGAGGCGGCTGCATTTTTCGAGACGGCCGAAATTATCGAGCTCCATCATGACGAGAAAATTGATGCACCATCTGGTACTGCGCTCGCAACAGCTCGTGTTATGAGGCCGGCGGAGTCTGGCTGGGCTGATGATCCCACCGAGGTTGAAGAGCCTCAGGGCGCTCGCGGTGGGTTGGGTCCAAACGGTGTGCGGATTCACTCAGTCAGAATGCGAGGCATGACCGCCCATCAAGAGGTGATTCTCGGGGCGCAGGGTCAGACCCTGTCAATTCGACAGGACTCGTACGACCGCACGAGCTTCATGCCCGGTGTGGTGCTTGCCTGCAGGCGCATCGCTACAGCCGATGGCCTTATCACCGGTCTTGACGCGCTGCTGTAGTGGTTGTGGTTGTTCTCTAACTAGTGATCAGCCGAGCGTGCATGACATGTCGGCGCCACAGCACAGCGGTGATTTGATCTTGCCGTGACCATTCGGGCACTTCGAGATTTGCACGGTCGACCCGTCGTCTCGAGTGAGCACGTCATTTTCGAGAGGGGCGTCACATGCTCCGCAGGTCGCATTGACTGTCATTCCACATGATGAACATTCGTAGGTGTGCATTTCACTCCAATCTATACACGGATTTCCCGCCGGTACGAACGACAGTAACAGGCTCGCAAGAGGTGCTCAGGACCGACGGGTATTCCTTGAATTGGTGAGCAAAACGAGAATCACTGATCCTCCAACAAACCACCAGGAATACTTCTGCAGCAGGTTGATTGCATCGGTGAGTTGCTCATCGAAGATGTTGGCGAGCCATTGGATGAGGGCGAGGCGAGCGATAAGCCCGACAGCGACAAACGCAGCCAGTCGTGCCGGTTGTGTGCGCTGAATACCGCTGATAGCCGCAACGATGTTCGAACCGACGAAGAACGGAATGATTGCCCAGTCGGCTTTGGCGAATCCCGTTTGTAAGCGATCAATCGTTGGCTGGTCCATGCCGAGATATTTGATGAAGATGGCGAGAATCCGGTCTCCGTAGGCGCGGCCAGCTAAATGGCAGACGGCAAAGGCGAGTGCGATTCGGAGGCTTCCGATGACCCAGTAGGCGACGCTACTGATATCGGTTCCAAGAGCAAGAGCGAGATATCGATTGCGTGACGAAAGAGCAAGAAGCGTTTCTGGAGACGACAGAACGAGGCGGGCCCAGGCGATGGCGGCGATATTCGTGCACACGACAAGTGCAATGAACGCTCCAATCGAGAGCGGAGCCCAACGCGGACGAACGAGAGTCGTGTCAGATGGGGCTGCGGTCACACCTTGACGTTATCTGTCTGCCCTGTGGCCTGAGTTTCTCGGTCGGTTAGCGTTTCGCAACATGCAAGGATTGATGCAAGATGTGCCTCTAAATATTTCTCATCTCTTCGATCGGGCGGAGCGCTACCACCCTCACAAGGAGATCGTTACCGCGACCGTTCATGGGCGCGATCGAACCACCTATGGCGAGTGGGCGATCCGAACACGCAAGTTAGGTGGTGCGCTTGAAGCATTGGGAATTTCTGAACACGGACGGGTTGCCACCTTCTCATGGAATACCGCTCAGCATCTTGAGTTGTATTTTGCTGCACCGTGTAGCGG
>JAPOIQ010000096.1 GCA_029978815.1 bacterium | reverse complement strand
GCTTCCAGCCGCTCGTCACCGCTGATGTGGCAGACATGTGACCTTGAACTAAAAGAGTCGAGGAATCGAAGTCTGTCGTAGGGTGTCAAGATGGCATCTCGAGTGGACCTCAGGTCAAAATGTGTTGCGATCGCGGCGTTAGCAGTGCTCGCAATGAGCGCATGCGGGGGTGCAGCATCTGACGGCTTCGGCGCCGACGATTCAGGTAATGGTGCCGAAGCAAGTTCGGTGTCCTCAAGCGATCGAATCGCAGATCTACGTGCTTCTGCAACCCTTTCCGAAGGTGCATTTCAGGGGCTCACGCCCGACAACCAGCTGTGCATGCTGAACACCATTTCTGAAGATGAGAGCCTTAGCGAAGCCCTCATTACCGGTGACGAATCACCGCCAATTCAGATTGCGTTAATGCGGGTGCTCCTCGAATGTGATGGTGAAGCGGCATTCGAGCTCATCTCGGGTGGCGATAGCGGACTCGATCAGCTCTCTGAAGACGAGTTCACATGCCTTATTGATTCGATGCTCGCTGACAATGCGGTGCTTGCCGATGCCGTGTCGGGCACCGGAGAGCTCATCGCTGGTGCACTACTCGAGTGTGCTCCCGAGGTTGCGGTCGCCGACCTCGCCTCCGAGCTTGGCATCACGACAGAGCAAGCAACATGTGTATTGACGAGTGAGAACGGATTCCTTGAACTCCTCATGTCGGGTGAGCCAAGCACCGACGAGGAGGCAATGGAGTTTCTTGGTGCTATCGCAGAAGTCTCGGCGGAATGCGGTCTCGACGATGTGTTTGGACTCTCCGAAATACCAGCTTCAGGCTCTAGCGATGATGAGTCTGGTGACTACGTAGAGATCGATCGGGAGTTGCTCGATGAGCAGTACGGATTATGCGCAAGTGGTGACATGGTGGCGTGTGACGACCTGTATTTCAACGCGCCATTCGGCTCATACGAAGAAGCATTCGGTAAATCATGTGGTGAGACTGTCGAGAGTGAATTCGGCGGAAGTTGTGCGAGTTTGGACATCGATTACCGCAGCGACTGCGCGGCGGGCGACATGGAAGCCTGTGACCAGTTGTTCTTTTTCTCTGAAGTCGGATCGGAGGACGAGAACTTTGGTGCAACCTGTGGTGGCACTGCTGACGGCACGACAGCTGGCCTGTGTAGCGACCCTGAGCGTTAAGTCTTCTCCGGTACCTGCTCCGACACGTCGAAACTGAAAGCAGATCGTCAGACTGACGGTGTGACCACAGCTGAGCATTCTGATGAACGTCAGGTGCCGGCGTACCTTCCACTCGTCATCGTCGGCATTGTGGTCGTTCTCTTCGGACTTGGCCCACCACTCACCAAACTGGTCACTGCTCCGCCTGTGGTCGGTGTCACCATGCGGTTCTTGCTCTCGACGCCGCTGCTCATCGGGTTGCTCGTTGCGCGAGGCGGACGAATGTCGTTCAAACTCATCCGCGCAACGATGTGGCCAGGCCTCGCATTTGGAACGAATTTGCTCTTCGTGTTTGCAGCGTTACAGGAGGCAACTGTCTCGGTGCTCTCGACCACTGTTGCCACTCAACCAGCCCTGTTGTTGCTGCTTGCTGGTCCGATCTTCGGCGAAAAGCCTCGAATTCGTCAGGTGCTGTGGACACTCGTCGGGGTATCGGGAACGGCGATGGTGATTCTCAGCGCACAGTCAGAAGTTCGAGCGAGTGCAATCGGTGTGTTGTGGGCAGTCTGCGCACTGCTGACATTCAGCGTGTATTGGGTGCTTACCCGTATTGCTCGTTCAGGAACCGATGTTGATCCGATCGAGTGGATGTCAGGCGTCAATATCTGGGCACTGATCGCTGCTGTTGTGCCAATTTTCTTCATTGGCTCAATTTCCGACTTCAAAGAATTTGGCGGGATGGACTGGGTGTGGATTCTGCTCATTGCGATCTTTACTGGCGCAACAGGCCATGTGTTGATGAGTTGGGCCCACGCCTACGTAGAAGCTGCACGGTCATCGCTGTACCTGCTCGGTATGCATGTCGTAGCGGTTGGTGCTGCGTGGCCGATTCATGGCGAAACCCTCACCGCTCTACAAATGTTGGGCGGGGTTGTCGTGCTTGGCGCAGTCGCAATGGTCATTAGGACACCCTCAGAGTCGTCGTAGACGCGACAAAGCCCGGGCCAATGACCCGGGCTTTGCTCAGAATGTTCTGATTGCTGGTGTTATTCGTCGTCTGGCTGGTACAGCGCGCCGAGGAAGTAACCGTAAATAAGGTGCCAAACGAGGATGCCGGCAGGAAGCTTCCAGCCGTCAGGTCCGTCGAACAAGAAGAGGCCGTACCCGTTGCCCTGCACATATGCGTAAGGAACGAGGAGACCTGCGGAAATGATCGTCATGATCACGCCGTAGATGAGGCCCTTCTGGATGTTGCCACTGTTGGTCTTTGAATTACCGGGAAGTGAGTGACGTGCGATCAAGCCGAAGAGAATCGCGAACACAACACCGTTCACGAAGTGCAACGCATGACCGACGAAGAACGTCCCGACAGGGTGGTTGACGAACATCTCGTACTGACCGAATACACCGGCCTGGCCGAGAATGCTGCCGTCGTCGCCGTAGTACGCGCCTTCAGCCAATCCGAGTCCGAGCAGACCGTTATACAACGGCCATGGAAGGGTCGGAAGTCCGAATGCAGGGAACACGTAACCGAAGTAGGTGCCCAACTGCGTGGCGATAACGCCGACTAGAGCGATGGAGCCAACGGGGTGTTCGTTACACCACGCGCGCCATCTGTTACTTGTTTGTCCTGGTGTTGATGCCATTTGTAAATGGTCCTCCTTTGATGGACTGGGGGGTCCATCGGAGGCAAACAGTAGTGACGCCTGTCACGCAATTCGCGGATATCCGAACAGGTCTGTCAGTTTGACTTCAACCCTTACTTCGGTGGTGAGTAGTCGATATTGCGGTCAACATTCATGTAAATATCGTTCGCAATTGGGTCGACTTGCTCTTCAGCAATATGGCCGAGAACGCCTGCACACCGGGCAAGTAGCGCGAAGCCCCGGACAATCGCTGGCGAAAAGCCAAGGTCGGCGAGAACTGCGCCACACACCCCGGCTCCGTTGAGCGGCAACGTCCGACCGAGCACCTCTGGGTGAGCACGACCGATTGCCGTAAACAGCGAAAGATGAGGGCCGAAGGCATCGTGTTCGTGCGCCAATTCAAGGAAACGTGGGGTTCGCGGATCGGTGACCTTATGCACAGGATGACCAAGACCGGGAACGAACCGGCCTGCAGCCCGAGTTTCGGAAATGACCCGAATTGCAAGTGCATCCCATGCAGCGTCATCACTTGGCAGCGAGGACTCGGCAGCAATTGCTGCCGAAAGGAAGCCAGCCGAATCTTCCGTCACCCCAAGGAATCGAGATCCGCCACCGAGAATTCCGGCAGCGACTGCACCTTGGATTGAATCTGGAGCGCTGAGGTATGTCAAACGTGCGGCAATTGCTGTCGGGGTAAACCCGTGGTCGGCAAGAGCGACGAGTACCGACTCGAACATGACCCGCTCATTCTCAGAGGGAGGGCGTTTTGCAACAAGCCAAAATGCCAGTTCGCCAAATGTGACCTTGCCAAGCATGTCTGACGCGAGGTCTTTGCCGAGCAGGGTGATGGTGTCGGCATCGGAGGTGCCAATACCTGTGCGGAATGAAGGAGTTTCAGCCATGAGGAGCCTTTCGGAATGAATGTTGAAATGGGTCGACGTCAGTTGTCGAGTAGCCAGTTGCGGATCTCGTCGCTATCAGCGCCAAGTGCGGGGGGAGCACTGTGGTAGTGGAGTTCAGATCCCGAGAAAGAAATTGGGTTACGCACCAAGTCGACTGCGCTGTCGCCCTCGCCGAGGGTGACACGGGGGTTGAGGCCTAATTGCTCAGCAAGACCGACACCCTCGGCAATGTTGTTAATTGGGCCGCACGGAACGCCTGCTGCCATCAGTTGAGTGAAGAGATCGTCAGCCGACCATGTCGACATTGCATCGATCAGCATCGGATGCAAAACATCTCTGTTCGCAGTGCGATCCTCGTTGCGGGCAAAACGTTCATCATCGGCGAGATGTTCGACGCCGAGCACCTTGCAGAGACCACGGAACTGTCGATCATTGGCGGCGGTGATGATGACATCACGATCAGCGGTTGGCATCACTTGATACGGATAGACACTTGGGTGAGCATTGCCCATACGCATCGGAACCGCTCCGGCCGCAGTGAATGAAGCTGAGTGATTAACAAGCCCCGAGAGCGCTGACGACAACAAATTCACCTTGATGTGTTGACCACGCCCAGTCTCGTGTCGCTGATTGAGTGCGGCGAGAATCCCAATGAGACCATGCATGCCAGTCATCACATCAAACACAGAGATTCCGGCTCGGAACGGTTCGCCGTCTGGGCTTCCGGTAAGGCTCATGAGCCCCGAGACAGCTTGCACAACGAGGTCGTATCCGGGAAGTCCTGCTCCACCTTCGGTGCCGAACCCGCTGATGGAGAGATAGATCAAACCCGGGTTGTCGGCTTTGACATCTTCGTAACCCAGACCAAACTTTTCAATTCCGCCAGGTTTGAAGTTCTCAAGTGCGATGTCGGCACGCAACAGCAATTTGCGTGCAACCGCAACGTCGTCATCATTTTTGAAGTCAAGGACGATTGACTTCTTATTGCGGTTGATCGACATGTAGTACGTCGATACGCCGCCTTTTTCAGGTGGAGACCAGGTTCGCGTGTCATCTCCCGCCGGGCTCTCCACCTTGATGACGGTCGCACCGAGATCTGCAAGGAGCATTGAGCAATATGGACCGGCGAGCACCCGCGAGAGGTCAGCGACGATGAGACCATCGAGTGGTCCTCGTGAAGGTGAAGGCTGAGGAGCAGCCGCTGCAGAGTTCAAGGGGGTGCCTCTCTGAGGTGTTCGGACGCTGCTACCTCGTCGGTAGAAGCACAACTACGCGGTAGTTGTTATTCCGAGCGGTAGTTGTTGTTCGATGTGTGGTCGCCTGCGAGCCAGCGCTCAAGAACTTCGTGAGCATCTTTCTGGCGATCGGCGTTGATTTCCTCAGCGCCAGGTGCATCGACTGTGAATTCAAGAACCATGCCATTTGGATCGGAGGTATAGAGCGAGCGGCAGTAGCCATGCTCGAGCACGAACGTTGCTTCAGGATTCCAACCCGCCTCCGTGAGCCGACGCTCGAGATCAGCCTGGACATCTTCTGTCACGTTGAGCGCGATGTGACGGAATGGTGATGGAGCCAGATCAGGATCGAAGAGTGCCTGGTCTTCTGGGTCAGCAAACTGGAAGAACGCCAATGCGCTTCCGTCGCCGAGACCGAAGAACGTGTGGCAGTAGGTGCGGACCGCTCCGAACAATTCGTCTTGCTCCGACCATGTCGCCATGAGTGGAAACCCAAGGATGTCCTCGTAGAACGCGCGAGTTGCGGCTTGATCCTTTGTCACATAGGCCGTGTGGTGAAGGCGGCTTGGCAATTTGGTGGTGACGATGGTGGTAATGATTTCCCTTTGCTGTTCTGACGTCGGTGACGCCGTGTTTGAACGTGCGGCTT
>JAPOIQ010000026.1 GCA_029978815.1 bacterium | reverse complement strand
GGCCACGGCACCCACGTCGCATCGACAGCTGCCGGCGAAACATTAGGTGTGGCCAGTGACGCCCTTGTCGTGCCGGTTCGGGTGCTCGATTGCGATGGTTCCGGTTCGACCTCTGGTGTACTTGCCGGGCTCTCATGGATTCGGTCGGTCGATCTCGGAACTCGCCGAGGAGTCGTCAACCTCAGCCTTGGCGGGGGCGCCTCTACGACACTGGATAACGCCGTCGCTCAACTCACCGCAGAAGGTTTTGTCGTCACTGTTGCAGCAGGTAATGAAGCACAGAACGCCTGCGATGTTTCGCCGGCACGAGAACCGGCTGCTCTCACCGTTGGAGCAACAACCCAATCAGATGCTCGTTCGTGGTACTCAAATTTTGGATCATGTATCGACCTTTTTGCCCCGGGTGACTCGATTGTTGGAGCCGGCCTGAGTTCATCTACCGCTCGACAAACAATGAGCGGAACATCGATGGCCAGCCCGCACGCAGCCGGTGCTGCAGCAATTGCATTCACCGCCTGGCCGTCAGCTTCTCCCTCCGATGTCATTCGACTTCTCGTTGAGGATGCAACAACCAATGTTTTGTCGAGTATCGGCACCGACTCACCCAACCGTCTTCTTATGGTGGCTGGCGAGTCGCTTCCTGCAAGCGATACTCCGTCGACCCCACATTCCGTTTCAGCAGAGGCTGATGATTCGTCAATAACCATACGGTGGATGCCTGGCGACCCGTCGGTGGTCGCTGTCACGTCATTCACCGTGACGGGTTCACCTGAGGGGCTTTGCACAACAGAGTTTGTTGCGTTGCAAACCGAACATTCCTGTGTCATTTCCAATCTCGAGAATGGTGTCGAGCATTCGTTCTCGGTCGTTGCGGTGAATGCAGCAGGGGTTGCAAGCAGTGCGTCTGACGCCGTGGAGGCGACGCCTTCGGTAAGCGATGTCCAAGAGCGGCCAAGCGGAGCGATTCCAGACGAATCAGTAATCGCTCACGCCGCGACAATCTCGCAAATCACACCAACTCGAGTCGCGGACACCCGTCAGCCATCACTCAGTAATCGCTCCTCAGCAAAGGTAAGCAACGACCGGTTACTGCGAGTGAATGTTGCCGACGCCACTGGGCTCGAAGCAAGTGAGATCGAGGCAGTGGCTTTAAATCTCACGCTCACCGAGACAAGTGCCGGCCCGTACGGTGGGTTTGCCACGGTCTTCCCGTGCGGCTCATCAGTGCCCGACACCTCAAGTCTCAACTTTGTTGGCGGTCAAACCGTCGCAACCGGGGTTCTCAGCGCGGTTGGCACTAATGGCGATGTCTGCATCTACGTCTTTGGCGAAGCACATGTCATCGTAGATGTCAGCGGAGTCATCGCGGTCGAGCGCGGTTACACCTCATTTGTACCCGTCCGTCAGGCCGACACTCGCCGCGGATCGGGAGGATCAATTAACGAGCGCATCGCATATCGATCACTTGAGATTCCTGTTGGCGCCTTGGGTGGCGTGGCCTCGACCGACGTCGCCGCAATCTCGGCAACTCTTACTGTCACCTCGACTGTCGCACCAGTAGTCGGTGGTTTCGCAACGGTATATGCCTGTGACAGCACTCCACCCGATGCATCAACCTTGAACTTCACGACTGGGCAGACGATTGCGAACTCGTTCATTAGCCCTCTCTCTCGAGATGGAACCCTTTGTGTCTATATCTATGGGGAAGCTGACGTCATCGTCGACATCAATGGGGTGTTCTCTGAACAGTCAGCCTTTTCTGCGATGCAGCCGAGCCGAGTTCTCGACACTCGCTCAAGTGGAGCGATTGGAACCCTCACAAACGTATCAACCGCTCTCGTCGTGCCAATCGGCGTTGGGGCACAATCGCTGGTCGACCTCGACACAGTGGTCACCCTCAATGTGACAGCTGTTGGGACGGTTGCTCCAGCGACAGGCGGGTTCTTGACGGTCTACCCATGTGGTGCCCGCCCAGATACTTCGACCTTGAACTTTGTGACCGGACAAACCGTCGCAAACTCGATGGTTGCTCCAGAGTCCGCTGAAGGAACTGTGTGCGTCTACGTCTACGGGAAAGCTGACGTCCTCATCGACATCAACGGAGTCAGCCACGCGAAATAACGCCGTCAAAATTTTTTCAACATTTTTCTCATTCTGTGTAACAAATCCGATTTCTCCAGCGATTGCAGTGATGTCCGCCAACAAGTCGGCGGCGAATAAAGGGAGAAAAACATGAAGAAATTGGTGATTTCATCACTCATCCGCGTCTCACAGATTCGCGAATCAGCAACTGACGACCGTGGTGGCGTGGCCGCCGAATACGGAGTGCTGCTTGCTGGAATTGTCGGCGTCGTCGCAATCGCTGCTGCCGCTCTCGGCGGTCGTATCGGCGGCTTGTTCGACACCATCCTGCCGTGACTCGTTCTCCCTTGTTGGGCCCGGGATTAACCCGGCCCAACCACCGGGAGTCCGATTCCGATGACTCCGGTCTCGCCGCTGTCGAGTTTGCGCTCGTAGTTCCACTCATCGTGGTCCTTCTCTTCGCAGTCATCACTGCGGGAACTGCCGCCGCTGGAAAACTCAGCCTTCAAGCTGCAGCTCGTGACGGCGCCCGAGCCGAAGCCGTGGATCCGAATTCTGGGTGCACAACGGCGATCGATCGGCTTACAGGTACATCCGCAACCGTCGGTGACATCCACTGCACCACGACAGCGTCCTGCCCCGGTGAGAGAAACAACATCGAGATCAGTGCAAACAGAATTGTTTCCATTCCGATCCTCGGCGACCGAACAATCGCCCTGACAGCATCCGCATCCTACGAATGTCTAGCCGGCTAACAGAAGACCCATGATCGACACAGCCCCACAACCCAACTCCTCCGACAGAGGTTCAATCTCTGTGCTGTTCGCAGTAGCAGTGCTTCCGATGTTGGCAATGGCAGCTGTCATTGCTGACGTTGGAATGGTGCATGCCAAACGGCAAGAACTACAGACGGGCGTTGAGGCCGCAGCAATCGCAGGCGCTGCAAAGTTGGCGGCCGGATCCTCACCTTGTGTTGGATACGACTCGATCATCAACGCAAACGTCAGCTCATTCGAGTCGCTGTCAACTCACTGCTCGACATCAGGAACTGCAGCCCACGATGTCGTCACAGTCGCTGCCGAGGCCTCAACCGCGCTGACGTTTTCTCAGTTGATTGGCCGATCAGAAGCTTCGATCACATCTACTGCTTCAGTCAAAGTTGGACCGTCTCGCTCCGCGATCGGTCTTCGACCGATCGCAATCTGCGCAGACCACCCAGCATTACAGGAGTGGATCTCATCAGGAATGACATCAACAGCTACCTACACAATTTTTGTTGAGTCGGACGGAATGACATGTGGTGGCGACGTCCCAGGTAACTGGTCGATGATTGATTTCGACGGCGGGTCAAATTCGAACTCTGAGCTGCAAGACCGAATCGTCAATGGTTACCAATCCAAGATTGTGCTTCCGACCACTCTCAACGGAGACCCTGGCATCCCAACTCCAAGTGTCGATATCGACACGCTGATCGGTTCCACCATCACGATTCCCGTGTTCAGCGACGCACGATCAAACGGAGCCGGATCCGAATACGACCTTGACGGTTTCACCAGCATCGAGATCGTTGATGTTGTCATGACTGGTGCCGCATCTCAACGACACATCGACGTGCGTTTCACGAGGCAAACACTCGGAGAGGGCCTCGCTGGCGGCGTCGCTACCGGTTACGGCAGTCAATCATTTCAAATTTGCTCACTCGAAGGGACAGGAGACTGCTCATGAGCCGTTCACCTCTTAACTCACGACGATCGATGCCTGGTCGCAATATTGCTGCACCCCTCGGAGCCGGGATTCTCGTCATGGTCGGTACCTACGCACTCGTCGGTACCTCAGATGACACCAGTGCAGCCGAGGAGAATCTCGTTCCCACGGTGGTGGTACTTGAGCCGATCGGTGCAGGTACTGATACGGCTGCGATCGCCGATGTGCTGGAGGTTCGCTTGCTGCCAGCCTCTGTGAGACCCGAAGGCGCTCTCAGCGACCTCGAATCGATTCCGGCAGGAGTTCTTGCCAGTGATGTTGTCACCGGCGAACAACTCCTCGAGTCATCAATTGCTCTCGACGAGGTTGACGCTCTAGGAGGCAGCTTTACCTCAATCTCGGTTCGCGTTGATGCACAACGCTGGGCGGGGCCATACGGGGCAACGGGTGACATTGTGGACATCTACCGATCAGGAGAAACGATCGAGCTCATCGTTTCAGACGCAGTCATTATCGACGCCCCACCGTTAGAACAACTCGACCCACGCGCCGAATCGATTGTGACACTCGCCGTACCAGATGAATCGATCACCGAAATCATCTCAGCCGCATCCCAAAACGAGATTTGGATGGTAGGCGCATGAGCACGCGCAACATCATCGCCGTCGTCTCTCCAAAAGGTGGCAACGGCAAGACCACCGTCTCCGCAAACCTTGCGGTTTCACTTGCTCGCCATGAACCGACGGTCATCGTCGACCTCGATGTGCACTTCGGTGATGTCGAATATGCGCTTCGGATGAAACCGATTCATCGGCTCGACGACTTAGTGCAAGCTGTGCTCGAAGACCGAGACGATATCGCCGGCCTCCTCTCTGCTCACCCGAGCGGACTCGACGTCCTTTGCGCCCCGCATGACCCGGTGGCAGCAGACCGCCTCAACCCCCTTGACGCATTCGCCGTCGTCGACCGCCTTGCTGAGCAAGGACAACCGGTTGTCCTCGATACCGCCGGCGGGATATCTGATTATTCACTTGGCGCTCTTGACCGGGCTCGTCACATCGTGCTGGTGTGCGGCACTGACGTGCCATCAATTCAGGCGGGACGGAAGCTCCTCGCGACAATGCATGAACTCGAAATGCCTCTTGATCGAGTTCATCTCGTCGTCAATCGATCAAACGCTCAGGTCGGATTGAACGTCACTGATGTTGAAGAAGTGCTTGGCCTGTCTGCATCGCTACTCGTTCCCGACCACCCGATCCTTGCCGCAGGGATGAACAGTGGCAGCCCGGTGACCGAATCAAGCCCTAAATCGGCAATTGCACACGCCTTCAACGACTTTGCAGATGACCTGCTAGGCATTAGCGCCGGGCCGCGCCGAAAGTTCCTCGTTCTCAAACAAAGTAGATCGTCATGAGCCTGGCTGCGAGGTTTGACACGAGGGTTACCCCAGCACCCTCTGAGGCTCCTGCACAGGAGCACACCAACGAACCCATCTCCGAATTTGTTGACGACCTCAGCCGTTGTCCTCTACAACGAGAAGAGCTCTCTGCTGTTGTCGACACAGTTCGAGCCTCACTCCAAGTTGCTACTCGCGAACAACAACTCGCTGGCGAACAACTTCGTCGCCTCGCTGAACGCGAGGTCGATGACATTCTCACGAAGCATGCGATCGCCGACCGGCAACAACTTATGAACACACGTGACGCTGTGCTTGATGAGTTACTCGGTTACGGGCCGCTACAAGAACTCCTTGACCGCTCCGAAATCTCAGAAATCATGGTCAATGGCCACCAGCAGATTTTCGTTGAACGAAATGGCCGCCTCGAACGTACCGGTCGAAGTTTCGACAGCGAAGAACATCTTCGGGCGGTTATTGACCGCATGGTGAGGTCATCTGGTCGCAGAGTTGATCAGTCATCACCGATGGTAGACGCCCGCCTCCCCGATGGATCGCGACTGAACGTCGTCTTGCCACCGCTCGCTGTTGACGGACCCTCCCTCACGATTCGAAAGTTCACTGCGCAACATTTGACGAGCAGCGACCTCGTTGAACGCGGTGCCCTTTCCATCGAAGCAGCGTCATTTCTCTCCCAGGCAGTTTCACAGCGCCGCAACATCATCGTCAGCGGTGGAACCGGCACCGGTAAAACCACAATGCTCAATGTCCTTTCCTCACATATTGCGCGCAGCGAGCGAGTGGTCACCGTGGAAGACGCAGTTGAACTACAACTCGACATGCCAAACATCATTCGGCTCGAATCACGGCCCGCCAATACCGAAGGGGCGGGAGCAGTCACGATTCGTGACCTCGTGCGCAACTCGCTTCGCATGCGTCCAGACCGAATTGTTGTTGGCGAGGTTCGAGGTGCAGAAGCACTCGACATGCTCCAAGCAATGAACACCGGCCACGACGGATCGCTCTCGACGCTGCACGCCAACAACCCGAGGGATGCAATACGTCGTCTCGAGACAATGGTTCTCCTTGGCGGAGTAGACCTTCCTCTCCGAGCAATCCGCGAGCAGGTTGCCTCAGCTGTTGATCTCATCGTTCAATTGACACGAGGAGCTGATGGGTCCCGCTTCGTCTCCTCAATCACCGAGGTGGTGGGTCTCGAGGGCGACGTGGTGTCGACAGCAGAGTTGTTCCACCGACCACATGCGTCGATACATGACCAGACAGCCCGACCCGGCCTGATCAGCACCGGGATTACCTCACAACTCGTTCATTACTCAGCCACCGACTCCAGCGAGGCCTCACGGTGAATTCTGTCGCCATCGTCACCTTCGGCTGTGCAGCAGCGTGGCTCATTTCTTGGGTGCTTGAGGTTCGAGCTGCATCTCAGATCAGCGCACATGCACGGGCACAACTCGGTCTTCGACCGGATCTCGTAGACCGCTCGCGCCCAAGGCCGACTCTCAGCAGGTCGTCACAACGCAGACTTCTGGTTGGGATCGTCATCTCAATACTTGCAACGCTCATCATCGGACCGATCGGCGTAGCCCTCGGTGCAATTCCCACACTTGTTGCTCGATCGATCGACAAACGATCAGCAAACAAACGGCAGCGGGCGCTCAATGATGCTCTCGCACCAGCACTGCAGCGGATCGTCGACCAGCTGAGTGTTGGGCGAACCGTGAGTTCGGCCATTGAAGCATCGATTGAACATGCGAGTGCTCCACTCGATGGAATTTTTCGCCGAGTGATCAGCGACCACAACGTTGGGATAGCGATAGATGAATCACTTCGCTCGATTGCATCTGAAGAAAGCAATCGGCATCTCGACGTCATTGCGTCCGCTCTTGGTCTGCATGCCCAACACGGTGGTTCGCTAACCGACATCCTCGTGGCAGTTCTCGAATCGATCGAAGAGGAGGACCGCCTTCGTCGTGACCTCCTCACACTCACCGCTGACGCGAGGCTCAGTGCCAACGTTCTCCTCGCGATGCCCGTGGGTGCTCTTGTCATCACATCGCTCCTCAGCCCCGGATATGCGATGCCGCTCATCGAGACGTCAGCAGGTCGATTCATGAGCGTTGGAGGTCTTGTGCTCGGCAGTCTTGGTGTCTTGTGGCTACGTCACCTCGCACAACCGGAGGCCGCGTGATGTCGCCCACCGCTACGAGTCTCGCAGCCGCAGCAGCCTTCGGAGGCGCAGCATTTCTCATTACCGCCGTTGCTCGTCCCGCCTTCACCAATGCGCAGTGGAAACTTGTCGCCACACGTTCGGCCGCTAAGTTCTCGCGGCCGATTGGCTCACGGGCCGAGGCGCTCGGTCCAGTTGCGGGTTCATCGCAAGACATTGCTCAACTACTTCGCTCACAACTCGTATTCGCATCGGTTACTGCGGCGATCACCACGCTGCTGCTGATTGCGAACCCATCAGCGACATCGGTTCTCGCAGGCGGGGTTGCGATCGCTGGGGCCTGGCAACTCCCCCTCATCAGAGCTCGACGCTCAGAAACTGAACGCTGCTCATCGATTGACCGTGAACTCACAAGTGCCCTTGGAGAGATCGTGATGGGGGTCGAGGCGGGCCTCACATTTGAATCGGTCATCAATTACTACGCGCAACGCCATGTCACGCCGTTGAGCGCTGAGTTCGCTCACATGTCGCAACTTCTGCAATCTGGTCGAACCCGTCGGGAAGCGATCAGCGAGTTAACAGGCCGCAACCCAACGCCAATCGTTAGATCGTTTGCCGCTGCGATTGAACAAAATCAAACGTTGGGAACCCCACTTGCAGCAGTTTTACGCAAGCAAGCAGAGACAACGCGTCGTCACCGGAGGCAAGCAGCAGAGACGCGAGCGGCCGCCGTCTCGATGAAAATGATCTTCCCAACGGTGTTCTGCATCCTTCCGCTCCTGATGATTGTCGTTGTTGGGCCAGCGATTGTGCGCCTCATGGAGGTGCTGTAGTTGATATTTCTCGGGCAATTGCTCCTCAACCCTGAGATACTTGGGTATCGCATATCTCATCGGGTCAGGACTCGTGTTCCTGGTTCTCTTCCGACAGACACAACGTTCGGTTATCAACGAATCAGCAACGCATCGAGCGGATTGGCGCCACGATCTTGGCGCACTCTTTGTGCTAGCGCTATGTCTCTGCGTGATCACTCTCAGCTGGGAGAATCCACCGATCACAACTTCGATCGTTCTAGGTATGTGCAGCGCAACAATGGCCGTGCAGGTGATCGTCGACTTGGTGACCCGGAGACTTCCATTGCCGATCAGCCTTTCGACCGCGTGTCTGATGCTGCTCGTCGGGGGTGTCCTCGCCCGATCAGGGTCGCAGTTCCTAGCGATGGCTTGTGGGGGCCTTGTCATGGGGATCACCGCCCAAATCTTGGTGACGATTTCTCGGGGCTCGCTCGGTCGTGGGGACGTGTTCTTTTGCCTGCCACTTGGGATGGTGCTTGGCGTGGGCTCCACACCGTCGACAACTGTGGTGATCACTCTCTACGCCTGGGCCATAGCGGCGTTAGTCGGTGGGGTGACAGCCTGCATCGGTTTGCTGTTCCGGCGTTATTCCAAACAGTCGACGATTCCGTACGGACCGTTTCTCGTCATCGGCACGATCGCCATGCTGGCCGTTCGGGGAACCCCATGAAGCGGGGGACAACTTACGGCTATTCACTTCGTGGATTGAAAGCGGGCGATAGCAACGCCTGGTCATGGCTCGTCGCCGAGTTCTCGGGAAAACTTGTTGGGTACGCAACCCGCATGGGAGCCCGAGATCCCGAAGAGGTCATGAGTGCAACACTCGAGACGATCGCTCGACGGATTGCAGACTTTGAGGGTAATGAGTCGCAGATGCGCTCATTTATCTTTTCGATCGCTCATGCACGAATCGTCGATGACCTCCGGCGAACAACGCGTCGTAGCGAAGTATCGATTGAGAACACTCTTAACTTGTTAGAAGCCGATGAGCCCAACGAAGACACGTTTACCGATCCAGAACTGTTGAAGGCGTTAGGACGGCTACCTGAAGATCAACGAAAGATGCTTGAACTTCGATATGTGATGGGTCTCTCCACCAAAGAAACCGCTGATGCCATCGGAAAATCTGAGGTAGCAACACGAGTCGGCCTTTCGCGAGCGTTCTCTCGCTTGAAAGATCTCCTCATTGACGATCTTCGGGTTGGTGCTGATGAGGAGGTGTCGTCATGATGACGCTGCGACCTTCCCATCGACGTATTCAGGAGCGCCTCGCACATCTTGCGCTGGCGACCGAACCAGTTGGTTACCCCGCCGACCCCACTCAG
>JAPOIQ010000014.1 GCA_029978815.1 bacterium | reverse complement strand
TTGCAACGCACACCCTGATCCATCAGGTCACGGGCAATTGGCAGCACGAGCCCATTGACGCCGGCTTTGCACGAGCCGTATGCGACCTGGCCAACCTGAGCATCTTGTGCAGCGACCGACGCCGTCAATGTGATGACCCCGCGCTCGCCATCTTCGAGCGGTTCAAGGTTCTCGATCATGCCGAGAGCTGAGAGCGACGCCATTCGATAACTCGCAACAAGGATGCCCATTGCCGAGTAGGCGTAGTCCTCGGTCGACATCCGCTTCCAGCCACCGGTCTCGCGATCGCGGCCAACCGTCTTGCCGCCCTTTGTCGTCATTGCGCAGTGAACAAGGATTCGTTCCTGGCCGAAGGCTTCACGAGATTCCGCAAACCCATCGAGCACACTTTCTTCACTCGTGACATCAACACGACAGAACAGCCCATCGATGTCCTTTGCGACCTCGCGGCCGGCCTCTTCGTTGAGGTCAAATACGGTGACTTTCGCTCCGGCACCTGCAAGGGCATAGGCGCTGGCGCGACCCAACCCCGACGCTGCTCCGGTGACTACTGCGTGAGTAACTCCTGATTCGATCTGCATGACTGCCTCCTTCTGGTAGCGAACGTACCGACCGATCAGTAACTCAGAAGAGGCGGAGACAGAGCTGTACCAGCTGTTGGGGCGAACCCAACCGAAGGAGACCGCAGCACCCATGACGGCGCGGGCGAGAGTCTCGAAACCATCAGCGATATCGATGCCTTCGGACTCAGCTGCAATAAACAACCCGTCAGACCCAGCCAACGTGAGCACGGCAAGTTGGTCAATCTCTGCCTCTCCGAGTGATTCAAAGACACGCCCGAGGTATCGCCGAAGTCGGGCGAGGGTTTCGACACGAGTGGCCTGGAATCGCTGGCGGGCGGTTGGTTCTGATGGCCGGCGCTCAAGGGTCAGCATGAGACCAAGGCGCAAGAAATCAGGAAACTGGATGAGTTGCTCAGCCGACTGACGCATGCCTGACGCGTACATCTCAATAGGCGACAACTTGGTGTCTTGATCTGCGAGACGGCGCAGCGCATTGATCCAGTCGGAGTAGCTGCGGTCAATCACCGCAGCGATGAGTTCGTCTTTATTTTTGAAATGCCAGTAGATCGAACTTGCGGGCAGCCCAGACCGTTCGCTCACCGCATTGATGCTGGTGCCCTCGTAGCCGCGTTCGCCGGCGATGTGTGCTGCGGCATCAAGGATGGCGAGCCTGGAGGCAACGCCATTTGCTCGAGTTTTGCGTTGTTGTGATGCGGGTCGAGGCACGATCAGTGGAAGGTGTAACGCTCGACACCGGTGCCGAACTCATCGTTTGCCCACGCGTTATAGATGAGGTCCATCGAATTGCTGAGGTGAGTTCCGCCGGTACGAAGGTCACGCCATAACTGTTCGAGCTCACGAGTCGTCCACACCGCAGCGGTTCCGGCGCGAGACATCATCGTGTTGACCGAGTCGAGCACGCGTTGCACTGCTCGAACTTGATTGCGACGAAATTCGAGCCGTTCACCGTTGTCGATCTTTTCGCCTGCGGTGACGCGAACGGTCCAGTCGTTGAACATCGCATCGATGTGTGCGATGCCTGCGGCAAGGTCGGCCTCCGCTTCGGCAAGTGCTTGCTGTTGATAGGGGTCGGTTGTTCCGACAACTCCCATCGCGGAGACCCGCGTCGTGAGGTAGTCGCGATATGCATCGATGTTTGCTTGTGCGATGCCAAACGTTGCTGCGGTGATCGATGCTGAGAACACGCAGCCGAATGGCAATTGATAGAGGGGAGTGTCGCCACGCCGGTGTCCGTAATCACCATCGGACAGACCACTATGAGAAATTGTTCGATACTCGGGAACGAACGCCCCGTCGATACGAATGTCTTTGCTGCCAGTGCCTTCAAGGCCCATGACGTGCCATGAGTCTTCGATGATCTCGTAGTCACCCCTCGGAAGGATGAAGTGGAGTACTGGTGGTGGCCCATTCCGTGGGGCGCTCTCGTCGACGACGATGCCACCCAGGATGACCCAGTCGCAGTGGTCGGTGCCGGTGGAGTACTGCCATTGGCCGGTCAGTTTGTATCCGCCCTCAACGGGGATCGCCCGCCCCATTGGCGCGTAAGGTGACGCAGCAAGCGTGGTCGGGTCGTCACCAAAAATTTCGTTTTGCACCTCGTCGACATGGAGCGCAATCTCCCACGGGTGTACGCCAACAACGCCGGCGATCCAGCCAGCTGATGGGTTGGCTCGGGCGACGGCGCGAACCCAGGCAAGAAAATCGGTGATGTCTGCCTCGTAACCGCCGTGGCTTTTTGCCTGCAGTAAACGGAACCCGCCTGAGTCGATGAGAATCTTGGCCGCTTGGTCGGTGAGACGACCGAGTTCATTACTTGGGCCCCGCTCGGCCTTGAGTTCTTCGGTTGCATCTTCGATGTGTTTGACAGCGGCGTGCATGGGATCCCCCGAATTCGATGAGTAGCGTTGTGAGTCGTTACTGTAGCGATTACTACAGTAAGAAACGAAAGTAGTCTTGTCAAGACCGCCGTAACGAAGGAAACGCACCATGGTCTCATCGCTCGCATACATCGGATTCGAAACCCCAGCACTCGACGAATGGCAAGAATTCGGCAGTGAAGTCCTTGGGGCGCAAGTCGTACATCGCCCCGATGGTCTCGGCCTGCGAATCGATGACCGTGTTGAACGCATCATGATTCACCCAGGTGAGCGCAACAACCTCGCCTACTTCGGTTGGGACTGCGCCGGCGATCCTGGGATTGACGAAGTGATTGGTCGACTCAACGAGGCAGAGATCGCTACGACAGAAGAATCAGAACTTGCCGCCGTGCGTCAGGTAGACCGACTCGTGTCCTTTGTCGATCCATTTGGTTTCCGGCACGAACTTACGACCGGGCTTGCAGATGCTGGTCAGTTCACACCAGGACGTGAGATGGACGGCCGATTCGTCACTGGAGATGGTGGGCTTGGCCACGCAGTCATCATGGTGCCTGATCTTGAAGCAGCGATGGACTTTTTCGTTGGCACACTTGGATTCAAGGTCTCAGACCACATCGAAATCGGAATGAGCTTGCGGTTCTTGCACTGCAACCCTCGCCACCACACGTTGGCACTGAGCGGAGCCCCCGGCATTGCTGGCTTCCATCACCTCATGTTGGAGGTTGAGCAGTTCACCGACGTCGGTCGAGCCCTCGACATCGTCAACGACAAAAAATTGACTTTGGCAATGAGCCTCGGCCGCCACACGAACGACATGATGACCTCGTTCTACGTTCGAACCCCATCGGGCTTCGAGATCGAATACGGAACTGGCGGGCTTCTCGTCGATGAAGAGAACTGGGAAGTTGAAACCTACGATGCGATGAGTTTCTGGGGTCATCGTCCCCCTGAAGAACGGCTGCTTCCGGGAATCGTTCGCCGGGTTTCCTGAACCCATCGGTATTGCAAGCAATTGCTCGAACCAATCTGACAAAAGGACAGAACAATGAAAATTGCGAACTCAGCAGGACGAGCGGTCATCGTGATCGACGAGATGACCGTCGACATTGCCACTGCATCTGAGGGCTGTTTTGGCCCCGACATGATGTCGGTGTTCGACAACTGGGACGAGTTCTGCACCTTCGCAGCGAACATCACCGCGGGAACAGATGCTCTCGACATGGGTTCGTTACAACAGCCGGTATCAGCTCCGCGGCAGGTGTTCGCCATTGGCCTCAACTATCGCCAACATGCCGAAGAGTCGGGAATGGATATCCCGGCGGTTCCTGCAACATTCACGAAGTTTCCGGCGTCACTGTCGGGGCCATTTGATGACATCCCCATCGTGGGTTCATCAGTCGACTGGGAAGTTGAACTCGTCGCCGTCGTCGGTCGTCGGGCCGACAATGTCGCAGTAGAAGATGCATGGTCGTATATCGCAGGCCTCACCGTCGGCCAAGACATCAGCGACCGCAAACTCCAAATGGCCGCGGGTCGTCAATTTTCGCTCGGTAAGTCTCGTCGCGGCTTTGGTCCGATGGGACCGTGGATCGTCACACCAGACGAATTCGATAACCCGGATGACCTCGCACTCGGCTGTTCGGTCGATGGTGAGGTTGTGCAAGATGCCCGTTCGAGCGACCTCATCTTCAACATTCCCACCTTGATTGCCGAGCTTTCCTCGGTACTCACCCTCTACCCGGGTGACGTCATTTTCACTGGCACGCCGAGCGGAGTCGGAATGGCCCGCACGCCACCGCGCGCCCTCGCCGCTGGAAACGTGCTCGAGACCTGGGTTGAGGGCATCGGCACCATGCGCAATACCTGTGTCTGATCGGCGTTGCTGACTTCGGGTTCGAACGGGTCGGCCTGCGAGCATGAGGCATGCCAAAACTCACATCCGAAGAGGTTGAGCAGTTTCTCGACGAGCCGGGTCACCTTGCGCGCATCGGCACGGTTGACGTTGACGGCATGCCCCGCGTTGTTCCTCTCTGGTTCATCATTCGCGATGGTCAATTGCTCTTCACCCCGAGAACGCCAGCACTCATCTGGCGGAATCTTCAGCGAGACCCTCGAGTAGGGATCTCGATTGATGAGGAAGCCCACCCGTGGCGCAAGATCACTGTGCAGGGCGTGGTCGAAGTGGTGTACGAACCGGGGAACGACGATGCGTGGCGAGATCTCTATCGATCGATCGCCCGGCGTTACGTCCCTGAAGGGGCAGCAGACGATTACGTCGACGGAACAGATGATCAGCCGCGAGCATTGTGCGCAGTCAACCTTTCTGCGGATGAAACGAAGGTGACGACCTGGCGGATGCCCCGTAGGGGCGAGGACATCCGTGGGGTCTGGCATCAGCGGTATTACGTCCCGGGTACAAAGTGGTCTGACGCGTAATCGCTCCGCCTCTTGTGTGCCTACCTAACGTTTGTTAGGTTCATGGAGATGCGGCGACCACGCGAAACCCCAAACGGCAAACAGCGTGTGCTTGACGCTGCAGCCGAACGGCTCGTCGCTCAGGGCTACACCGCAACCACTCTGCGGGAAATCGCAGCCGATATCGGCATCAAAGCGGGCTCGATCTACCACCACTTCGAGTCAAAAGAAGACCTCTTCATCGAAGTGTTCAGCCGCGGTATCAGTGTGATGGTTGAGGCATTCGAGAGCGTCGAAGCTCCCGACCTGCCCTGCGACAACCCAATCGACCGGATTGAACTCCATGTGAGGGCACACCTCGGAGCGCTCTTCGAGCACGGTTCATACACCGCAGCACACGTCACGGCCTTCTTCACCGCTCCAGAAGAGCTGCGCTCTGCGATCGTGCCCCTACGAGATGACTACGAACATCGATGGAACTCGCTACTCGCAGACGTACTTCCCGAACTCGACACGGCCCGGCTTCCAATTGCCCGCCTCTTCCTCTTCGGAGCAATGAACACGACAATCGAATGGTTCGACCCACGAGGCGATCTTGGGCTCGACGGCCTCGCCAATCTCATCACCGTCCAATTCCTCGAGGGTGTTCACGCCCTCAACCTGCAACGGAGCACACGATGACGTTCCAAACTATTCCCAGCCGGATTGATCCGTCGAGCGAACTCTTCGCCACGAACACCGGCGCGTACCAAGCATTAGTAGCGACCTTGCGCGATCGTCAACAGATCGCGATCGACGGCGGAGACGGCCGACAAAAATCCATCGATCGTCACCATGCGCGAGGCAAAGTCATGGCGCGAGACCGCATCGATCTCGTCACCGACGACAACACGCCATTTCTTGAATTCTCAACACTTGCAGCATGGGGTCAATACAACGACGAAGCTCCTGGTGCGGGCATTGTCACCGGCATCGGCGTCGTTCACGGAGTGCCCTGGGTCTTCATTGCGAACGACGCAACGATCAAGGGCGGGTCGTTACTGCCCGTGTCGATCAAAAAGCACGTTCGTGCTCAAGACATCGCAGCAGAAAATGGCCTCGGAGTGATCTATCTCGTCGACTCCGGCGGGGCATTCCTCCCACTCCAAGACGAAATCTTCCCTGACCGCGACCACTTCGGTGGCAGCTTCCACCGACAGGCACGAATGTCTGCCCGAGGCCTTCCTCAACTGTCGGTCGTCCTTGGTGGCTGTACCGCCGGCGGTGCGTACGTACCGGCCCTGAGCGATGAAGTCATCATGGTGGAAGGAATCGGCCGCATCTTCTTGGGCGGCCCACCAATCGTGAAGGCCGCACTTGGCGAGATCATCGACCCTGATGACCTCGGAGGAGCAGTCAAACACACGAGAGTCTCAGGTGTGAGCGACAACATCGTGTCAACAGAGCACGAGGCATACGCCCGACTCAGAGAAATCTGTGCAACAACGAACCGCCGCAAAGTTGATCATGACGGTGGGTGGCTTGAGCGAACCGAGGTCGAACCACCGGTGTACCCGGCGACAGACATCTACGGCATCATCAACGACGACAGCCGGATTCCCTTCGATGCAACCGAAATCATCGCCCGACTCGTCGATGGGTCACGGTTTGCAACCTTCAAACCCGAATGGGGAACATCGATCATCACCGGGTTTGCGCGCATCCACGGCTACCTCGTTGGCATCATCGCAAACAACGGCATCATTTTCTCTGAAGCCGCCCTCAAGGCGACGCACTTCATCGAACTCTGTGAGCAGCGACGTATCCCGCTGCTCTTCTTGCAGAACACCACCGGATACATGGTTGGTGACGATGCCGAAGCAAGCGGCATCGCAAAGCACGGCGCAAAGATGGTCGCAGCTGTCGCAAACGCCACAGTTCCGAAGTACACCGTGCTCATCGGCGGCAGTTACGGCGCCGGCAACTACGGCATGTGCGGCCGAGGCTTCGACCCTCGATTCTTGTTTGCTTGGCCAAACTCTCGGATCGCAACAATGGCAGCCGACACTGCCGAAACGGTACTCGTCGATATTCGTCGCGCCGGATTGAAAGCCGACGAAACCTCCGAAGAGCAGATTGCAGAAATCGCCCGAACGATCCGCGAGCAATACGAGACACAAAGCGATCCGTACTACGCAACAAGCCGACTCTGGGACGACGGCCTCATCGACCCCATTCACACCAGAGACATCCTGGGTCTCTGTCTTTCACTCGCCGCTCGACAAGACGAACCCGCTGCAGGTCCGGGCATCGTCTACCGGATGTGAGGAAGGAACGATGAAGATCCTCATTGCAAATCGCGGAGAAATCGCACTCCGCATCGCCCGAACCGCTCAGCGACTTCGCCACGATGTCGTCGGTATCACCACAGATGTCGACAGCGCCTCTCAACACGCAGTCACACTCAACGCCATCACGGTGCCGTCATACCTTGATGGAGCGGCGATCATCACCGCCGCAAAAGAATCAGGTTGCGAGGCGATTCACCCGGGCTACGGATTCCTCTCAGAAAACGCAGAGTTTGCGCGAGATGTTGTCGCTGCCGGTCTCACCTGGATCGGCCCGAATGCCGACGTCATCAATTCGATGGGTTCGAAAATTAATGCCCGGGCAATCGCGGAGTCGGCCGGCGTGCCGCTCATTCCCGGCTATGCCGCGTCGCAGGCTGACAGCGACCTGCGCGCCGCGGCTGACGACATTGGATACCCGGTGCTCATCAAAGCATCGGCTGGTGGAGGAGGACGCGGAATTCGGATCGTGGAATCATCCGATGCGTTCGCAACGGCGCTCGATGAAGCTCGCACCGAAGCCGAACGCGCATTCGGTGACGGCAATGTCATCGTTGAGCGCTACGTCCAGCAACCCCGCCATGTTGAAGTACAACTCATCGGTGACCGACACGGTCGGGTCGAACATCTCGGCACCCGCGAATGTTCCGTGCAACGTCGATATCAAAAGCTGTTCGAAGAGGCTCCTGCCCCAAATCTCTCTGATGAAACACGCAATGGGCTGCATGACGCAGCTGTCCGACTTGGATCAACCGTCGGGTACGACTCGGCGGGAACTGTCGAATTTGTCGTCGATGGAACCACCGGAGAATTCTTCTTCCTCGAGATGAATACCCGCTTGCAGGTTGAGCATCCAGTTACCGAGGCAATTACCGGGCTCGATCTCGTCGAACTGATGATCAATGTTGCGAGCGGCCAACCATTGCCTGCCGAGCTTGATGATGTGACCTTCACCGGTCACGCCTGCGAAGCCCGCATCGCAGCAGAAGATGCAAGCCAAGGGTTCATGCCGTCGATCGGAACGATCGACATTCTTGAAGTGCCAGCTGACGTCCGGTGGGACTCCGGCGTCGTGGCGGGGAGCACCATCACTCCGCATTTCGACTCAATGGTCGCGAAGCTCATCGTGTTTGGCAATGATCGACCAGCGGCACTCGCCGCAATGCGTTCCGCGCTCGATGAACTGCTCATTGCCGGCGTGAACACCACCGCAGGATTCCATCGGTGGCTGCTTGACCGCCAAGAACTCATGGATGCCACCTTCACCACCCGACTTCTCGACTCGATCGAACTTCCAGCAGCTCCCGCACCAGCGGTGGAACTCGCCGCAGCACTCTGGCGTGAACATCGTCGAGGGGAAGCATCGAATGTCTGGACCGAAATCGGCGCAGTACCGATGACGCCTCACCATCACCAGCGCTCACTTGGCCTTCGGTCAGATGACGGTGAACTGCACGAAGTCGCCGATTCGTCAGAAGCCCTTAAGTCGGTTTCGATGAGAAGCATCGTCGACGGTTCTCGCCGGAGGGTTGCGATGAACATCGATGGACACACTCATGCATTTACCGTCGTGCCGCGAACCGAGCGTTGGGCAGCCGACCCAACAGGCCGTGCATCGGGCGGAAATGCGCTCGTCTCACCATTTCCGGCAGTCATCGCTGAAGTGCGCGTGGCGGTCGGAGACGAGCTCAAAGGTGGCGATGTCGCAGTCGTCATTGAAGCAATGAAGATGCTGCACTCGGTGACCGCCAGTGGCGCAGCATCGGTCAGCGAGGTACTCGTCGCCGTTGGCGACCAAGTTGCCGGCGGACAAGAACTCATCCGATTGAACACCGAAAACGATTGATCATCACCGAGGAAAGGACACCAAAATGACTCACAGAAACATTTACATGACCGACGAACTGCAGGCGATCTACGACCAGACCGTTGAGTTTGTTGAACGAGAAGTGACACCTCATGGGGAGCAGTGGGAAGTCGATGGCAAAGTTCCTCGTGAAGTACTGAAGAAAATGGGTGACCTCGGCATGTTCGGGCTGCGCGTTCCAGTCGAACACGGTGGCCTCGGTTTGGGCATGCTGGCCTCGGCGACCTTCTCTGAAGCACTCGGCGCATCGACATTCGGTGGCTTTGATGTGAGCGTGCTTGTGCACACTGACATGGCTGGCCCGCACCTCATTAACTCGGGAACACAAGAACAACTTGATCATTGGCTTCCTGGCGTGCTGTCGGGTGACACGATCCTCTCAATTGGCGTATCCGAGCCAGATGCGGGAAGTGACGTCGCGGGCATGCGCACCAACGCAGTGCGTGACGGCGACGGGTGGCGCATCAATGGAACCAAGACGTATATCACCAATGCGGTGTACGGCAATATGACGATCGTTGCTGCCCGCACGAGCACCGAGAATCGCTACGGCATCACGATGTTCTTGGTGCCAGCCGGAACGGAAGGATTCTCTGTCGCAAAGAAACTCGACAAGCACGGCTGGCGTTGCTCAGACACCGCCGAACTTGTGTTTGACAATGTGTGGGTGGCTGATGACCAAGTGCTCGGAACCGTCGATCGTGGCTTTTACGAAACTATGCGCAACTTCCAGAACGAGCGAATGGTGCTTGTCGGAATGGGTGTCGGGGCAGCTCAGGTGGCGCTCAATCAGACACTCGAACATGTGCAGAACCGTCCGGCGTTCGGTGGGCGTCTGTGGGACCTTGGAGCGATTCGCCAGCGCCTCGCAATGCGTCAGGCAGAACTCGATGCAGTTCGTGCTTCGATGTACCACGCCGCTTGGATCGGCGACGTCGGCGAGGACAACGTGAAAGAGATGTCTGGAGTGAAGGCATACGGCGCCGAAGTGGTGAACAACATCATGTACGACTGTGTGCAATTCCATGGCGGGATGGGCTACATGCGTGAAACCCCGGTTGAGCGGATGAGCCGAGACGCACGCATTCTTCCAATCGGTGGTGGGGCAACCGAAGTCATGCTTGAAGAAGTCGCAAAACGATCGGTTATTGCGTGAACCAAATCGGTCGGCTTCGATCGTTGCTGTTCGCACCGGCGGTCCGCCCAGACTTCATTGCGAAGTTGCCTGAGCGGGGAGCGGATGCAGTTGTCATTGACTGCGAGGACGCAACACCAGCAGGAGCAAAAGATGTTGCCCGGCAGAATGTCAGAGAGCTCGCGCCCGGGCTCGCTGAACTCTGCAAGGTGACCGTTCGAGTGAACGCCGTTGCAAGTGAGTGGTTTATTGACGACATCAACGAAGGGGTTGTGCCCGAAGTCGCTGCGATTGTCGTCCCGAAAATTGACAGTGTTGATGCCCTTGACGCAGTGAGTGCCGCATTGGACGCAAAGGGATTCGCACACATCGGAGTCATTGCGGGAATTGAGACAGCGCTCGGTGTAGCTGACGCTCGTCCGTTACTTGCCCACGATCGGGTGGTCGCTGCATATTTCGGAGCAGAAGATCTCATCGCCGACATGGGCGGCGTTCGCACGGCATCGAACGAAGAGGTGCTGTACGCCCGAAGCGCAGTCGCTCTTGCTGCCCGCCTTGGCGGAGTCCCACTACTCGATCAGGTGGTGACCGACTTCCGAGATGATGATCGATTTGTTGCAGAATGCGCGCAGGCTCGAGCCATTGGCTACTCCGGCAAACTCTGCATCCACCCCGGTCAGGTTCCACTTGCAAATGCCGCGTTCGTTCCTTCTGCCGAGGAAGTCGAACGGGCAAAGCGTTTGCTCGATGAAATCATAGGCTGGCGTCTGTTCGACGACGGCAAGGTCCCGCACCGCATCAAAGGCAGTCTCGGGGGCATAATATTCGGTGCAGGGTTGACGGTGGTAGGCAGGATAGATGCAGGTTGCCAGCATCGCCAGATATTGCCAATGCCGGGTGCGGGCGGCGGTGCCAACAGGCGGTGCCAGCTGCGGAAACGCCTCGAACAGATGCGCGGTGATTGCCAGCGTCTCACAGATG
>JAPOIQ010000348.1 GCA_029978815.1 bacterium | reverse complement strand
TGCGAACCGCACCAAATTCCGACCGTGTTGAGGGTTGACGTAGAAGACCTGATTTGGAATTGCAACCACGCCAATTTTGTGTGGGAGTTCGGTACAAAAGGCAACACCGTCACCGTCTGGTCGCAACGGCGTGATGTCGACTGTCGTGAAGGACGTGGCCTCAGACGGAAACACGTTGAACCCGGCTGCACGAAGGCCGGCTCCAAGACGATCGCGGGTATCGGCGAGCCCATCGGCGAGCCGGGAAAAATAGCTGTCGCCAAGGCGCAGACCTGCTGCAATGGCGGGTTGAAACGGAGCACCGTTGACATAAGTGAGGAATTGCTTGGCGCTCATCGCAGCACGAAGAAGTTCTCTCGGGCCGCAAATCCAACCGATCTTCCAACCGGTGGTGTTAAACGTTTTTCCCCCTGAAGAGATGGTGAGGGTTCGTTCCCGCATTCCCGGTAGGCCGGCCATTGGTACATGCTCCCGGCCATCAAAGATGAGATGCTCGTAGACCTCATCGGTGATGACCATCAGGTCGTGCTCAATCGCAAGTGAAGAAATACAAGTGATCTCATCGCGGGTGAACACTTTGCCGGTCGGGTTGTGTGGAGTGTTCAACAGAATTGATCGAGTCTTCGAACTGATCGCTGCCTTGAGTTCGTCCTCGTCGAAGCGGTAGCCGTCAGGAGTTGGCCGAAGCAGCACCGGCACCACCTTCGCCCCCGACAGCGCAATACATGCCTGATACGAGTCATACATCGGCTCAAACACGACGACTTCGTCTCCGGGTTCGAGCGTTCCCAGTAGCGCGCCTGCGAGCGCCTCGGTCGCACCAGCGGTAACGAGCACTTCGGTATCAGGATCAAATTCAAGCCCCCAGAATCGACGCTGATGTTCGGCAACCGCATGTCGTAGTTCTGGCACTCCAATCCCAGGCGGATACTGGTTTTGTCCCGATCGGATCGCATTCACCGCAGCGTCAAGCACCTCGGAGGGACCATCAGTATCGGGGAATCCTTGGCCGAGATTGATCGAACCGGTTTCGACTGCCAGGGCCGACATCGTTGCGAAGATGGTGGTGCCAAATGGGGCGAGGCGACTATTTAACGGATCACGCACACCATGATCGTAGTTAGTTGCCCCCGGTGATGATCGTGGCAAGCTCACTTGGGTGGGTGAACTGCAGCATGTGTGGGCCATCAAGTTCGATATACGACCACTCAGCATCACTCCGACAGGCCAATGCATATTTCTCGAATGGTGCAGCGTCAGCGCCTAGCGCCCTCACATATGTTTTCCGGACCTGCGATGAAAGTTCGTGCTGCCACGATGATGTCAGGGTTCCAAACGGGTGATCAACGATGTCGTTTTTCAATAACTCGTAAGAAGCCTTGTCGCCAACAAGTTCGGCATCGAGCCGGAACCCTGAAAACGGGAGCATTCCGCCATTGGCCGCCGCTTGAGCACGACGCTCGTCACTCGGTCCACTGTCATCTGCAACCGGGGCATGAGCATCGATGAATACTGCATGAGCGAGTCGATCACTGAGTTTCGCAATCACACCGGTGATCACCCGGCCTCCATAACTATGCGCAACGAGGGTCGCGTCGTGAAGGTCGTGATCGTTTATCACGGCGATGACATCGTCGATGTGGTCATCGAGGGTGATATTTGGTCCGTTCTCGTTACGGCGGTTACCCGAGCCCTTTAGCGTTACGACATGAGGTCGCACTCCGTCACGCAATAACTCGGCAACGACAGGGTCCCAACAGCGGGGACCAACCCACGCACCATGAACGAGCACAACTGGCGAAGTAAAAGAGGATGAAGGCGACATGATCTGAGGCAGGCAAACAATACGCGGAATATCAACAAGAAGAGTTTGGTTCTCCCACTTGAGACTTCGTCAGGCTGACAGTAGCGTAAGTCGCACAGTTCGACCCTGCGTCACCGACGTCAGAACAGCAAAGGGAAATCATGACCACGATCGATACGACCAAATTGCCCAGCCGCTTGCATCACACTGCGTACGTGACAAAGGATCAAGCCGCAACTCGCGCGTTCTACGAGGACATCCTTGGGTTTCCACTCATGG
>JAPOIQ010000293.1 GCA_029978815.1 bacterium | reverse complement strand
TATTCCAGTCATCACGGTCCACGACCGCAATGACGTCGCTCCTCTCATCACCACATTGGCCGAGGCCGGTCTCTCAACTTGCGAGATCACATTTCGCTCTGAGATTGGGATCGAGGCAATTCAGATCGCCGCCTCGTTACAGCTTGACATTGCCATTGGAGCAGGCACAGTTACATCACCTGATCAGGTATCGGCCGCCACCGATGCAGGAGCAACATTCCTCGTAAGCCCGGGCCTTTCGCAGGAAGTCGTGCACTCAGCTCAACAGTTGGAGGTGCAGCTCATCCCAGGTATCGCCACCGCCTCTGAGCTGCAGGCCGCGGTAGCACTCGGAGTTGACACGGTAAAAGTGTTCCCGATTGAACACATCGGAGGCCTCGGCTTGCTCAACGCCTTCGTCTCGGTGTGGCCAACGATGAACTTGGTACCAACTGGCGGCATCACCATCGAATCCGCACGGGACTATCTACAACACCCAGCAGTCGTGGCCGTTGGCGGATCGTGGATGATTCCCTCGGACGCCCTCAAAGCCAAAGACTGGAGCCGCGTGTCGAATCTTGCCTCCCGCACGTCTCAACTCGTTGGAGAGCAGCAATGACATCACCACTGGCCTGCAGGAGCAGAGCGGACACCAACTTTGATCTCGTTGTCTTAGGGGAGGTACTCCTGCGTTTCGACCCTGGCGACCACCGGATTCGTTCAGCACGTACCTTCACTGTCTCTGAAGGAGGCGGCGAATATAACGTCGGGCGCGCCCTTCGAAAGGTCTTCGGCAAACGAGTAGCGCTTGCCACAGCAATCGGAGACAACGAATTAGGACTCCTCCTTGAAGATCTTCTGCAACAGGGTGGCCTCAACTTAGATTTTGTCGTACACAAACCAGCCGATGACGTAGGCCACCTGCATCGAAACCCCACATATTTCGCTGAACGCGGCTTCGGTGTTCGAGCCCCGCGAGCAATGTACGACCGGGCATCAACGGCCTCGTCTCTTCTTCAACCCGACGACATCGACTGGGACCATATCTTCGGAAACGTCGGCGTTCGCTGGTTTCACACAGGAGGGATTTTCGCTGGCCTTTCCGACCTCACCGCATCCACTGTGAAGACTGCAATGTCGGCGGCAAAGCGCCACGGAACCATTGTTTCCTATGACATCAACTATCGGCCCGCACTTTGGAACGCTTCATCACATGCCTCCGACGGCATGGAAGTGGTCAAAGAGTTAGCAGAGCACATTGACGTGCTGTTCGGCGTTCAAGACGTCAACGACCTGTCATTCCTCCGCTCATCAGCTGATTCACCAGTGCCAAGCATCGTCGCAACGACAGAACGCACCATAGAGTCAGCGTCTGTTCACAATTTGGCTGGCCACCTATGGTCGGAAGAGACAGGCCAAATATCGAGTCATCGCTACACAGGAATTGACGTGTTTGATCGCATTGGGTCTGGAGATGCGTTCGCCTCAGGCATCGTCAACTCGCTGCTTGATGGCCTCGCGGTATCCGAAGCCCTCGAGATTGGGGTTGCCCATGCCCTGCTCGCAATGACGACTCCCGGGGATACATCCTCGGCTGATGTTGACGACATCGAGCGCATCATTAAACGACTCCCACCGGAAATCAGCCGCTGACCCGCATCTGTCATCAGGACGGCAGGTGTGGCGAAACCTACCATCTGCGACAAAGTAAGAAAGGTCTTCGCTTCAGTCGTTGGAGTCGTCGAACATCGTGAGACCGAATCCGTACGGGTAGAGCGGATCGTAATCACGGTCACCAATATTGATCGGCAACTGTTCGACGCTTCGCGGCCACGTCATCGGCAATGTTCCAGTGAAATCAACCTCACCAAACAACACGTCAGCAATTCCGGCGCCCTCACTCCCCGGCAGCCACGCTGCAACGAACGCATCGACACTTTCAATAATGTCTGACACAATCAGCGGACGACCAGACACCAACACAACAACACACGGCATCGCACTGCATACCCGATCAATCATCGAGAGCTCTGATGCGCGGAGAGAGATGTCGAGGCTGTCGCCTCTACCTTCGGCATATGGCTGCTCTCCCACCACCACAATGCCAACGTCGCCAGTCAACGCACCATTGCCTCGGCGGTCATAGGTCACGGTCACGCCTTCGTCGACCGCGTTCTGAATTCCTTCGAGGATCGAGGTGCCAACGGTCGTTGCGCCACTCCCTCCCTGCCACGAAATTGTCCAGCCTCCAGACTGAACGCCAATGTTGTCGGCACTTAGGCCGGCCACAACGATCTCGTTTACCTCAGATGAAATGGGCAGCACATCATCATTTTTCAGGAGAACAAGCGACTGTTGCACTGCCTGCCGTGCTACTTCCCGATGAGATGCTGAGCCAATATCGTCTAGTCCCGAACGGTCAGAAAATGGTTGGTCGAAGAGCCCCAGATCAAACTTTGCCTGAAGGATTCTCGTAACAGCCTCATCGATTCGTTCAACTGACACATTTCCAGCGTTGACCTCCGCGCGCAGCGTTTCAATAAACAACTCGTACTCGTCAGGCACCATCACCATGTCGATTCCGGCATTGATGGAGGTTCTTAC
>JAPOIQ010000098.1 GCA_029978815.1 bacterium | reverse complement strand
TACCAGGCTCGAACGCAGAGTGCCCTCCTGCGTCAAGCCTCAGCGCGTCAGATGTTGTCCTCTCCCAACTTGAAGTACCGCTTTCGACGGTTACCGAAACGTTCACAAACGCCCGCAACGTTGGGGCAACGACCATTTTGAATCCTGCTCCCGCTACAGATCTCGACCGCGCTCTCCTCTCGCTCTGTGACATCGTCATTCCAAACGAACACGAAGTCGTGTTACTCGGCGGTGTCGCAGCACTCCAAGAAGCGGGTGTCGGCACGATCATCGTGACTCGAGGAGCGAAAGGGATCGATCTCCATCACAACGGATCACAAACCTCGATTGCTTCATTTGAGGTCAACCCAGTCGACACGACCGGGGCTGGTGATGCATTCTGCGGGACACTGGCGGCCGCACTCGCCACCGGACTCACCGTTGAAGATGCCTGCCAACGAGCACTAGCCGCAGGGGCGCTTGCGACGACCTCTCACGGAGCCGTTCCCTCACTCCCCTTCCTCAACGACATTGAGGCACTCATCTCATCCGCTTCATGACGACAGCGAACCAATCATCGAGCGTAGATTCTTCAACCACTGAGCATCCGAGCGACGAATAGCGTTCAACGACAAACGCACTGCGGTCGACATGCAGGCCGGAAAGAATGATGATTCCTCCCACCTCAACCGCGTCCACAAGAGACTCTGAGATCTCGAGCAGCACTGGCGCAAGAATATTTGCCGCTGCGACATCGAATTTCTCGTCGGAAGGAACCGTTGATCCACTTCTAAACTCAGTTTTGTCGGCAACACGATTACGAACCGCATTTCGTGTTGCGATCGCAGCAGCCCCTTGAGCTCGGTCAATGCCGAGCACCCGCTGCGCCCCGCACAGAGCGGCAACTATCGACAGAACACCTGAGCCTGAACCCATGTCGAGGACGGATACACCGTGAAGGTTTTGCCGAAACAAGGCATCGGCGACGAGTCGAGTGGTCGGGTGGTCACCGAGCCCAAATGATTCCTCCGGATCAATGAACACGTTCAAGTTGTATTGATCGAACGCTGAAGCATCCTTCCAAGACGGAATGAGCACAAGCTCTGAATTCACGACAACAGGTTGAGCAAACCGTTTCCATTCGTCGCTTGGAGTGGTATCGACCCACTCAAGTCGCCCCGACCATCGATTAGCGCACTGCGAAATACACCTTGTACTCGCATCAGTGTCACCGATGACCGACCACAACTCGATATCTTCGCCAACCGAACGCTCCTCAACGGCTCGTGCGCCGTGTTGCATGAGGAAATCAACCCCTAGTTCGACTTGGTCGCCACCAAGCCGCAGCACTACGTGGAGTACCCGTTGGGCAGCAACCTGCTCGTCACCCATCAATTCGTCGAAGCTCGCGGCGGAAACGCTGTCCGCGTTCAACGTACGATTGAGCTGCAAGACCAATCATCGAGGCATCAGCACGGCCCTCTTTGATCGTTGCCGGCGATCCGACTGCGAGCGCCCCAGATGGGATGTCAATGTCATACAGCACCACCGAGTTCGCAGCCACGATTGCTCCGGGGTGCACCACCGACCGATGCAGCACCATGGCACCATTCCCCACAAGAGATCCGTCCATAATCGTGCAGCCTTCGAGATGAACAATGTGGCCGATGACGCAATCGTCTCCGACAACGGTGTGATCCAGAGGGGTCGTGTGCAGAACAGCATTGTCTTGAATGCTTGTTCGAGCGCCAATTCGGATCTCGCCATCATCGCCACGAATGACAGCCCCCGGCCAGATAGATGAACCAGGACCAATTGTGACCGAACCGATGACCACTGCATCGGGGTGAACATACGCCGACTCGTCAATATTGGGAATTTGTTCTCCGAGCGCATAAATAGGCATATGCGCACCGTACCCAACAGGTCTGGATTCATCCGAATTCAATTGTTCTCGTGTGCGTTAAACATTCCGAACACGAACAGGGACCTGATCCGATACCGTTTCTGCCTATGTCCCGACGGATTGAAATCGAATTGACGAGCAGCCAGGCCGATGGCACTTGGACCTGGCGTGCGGCTGGCGCAAAGAACCCCAAAGGTGTGGTTGACGGTTCTGTGCTGCCAAGCGACGCAAGCGTGGGCAAGGTCCTGAAAGTCGAAGTCGAGCAAGGCATCGACGGAATGAGCGTTCTCTCTGTGGTCGGCGGTCGTCAACGCACCGAGTCCGCTGAGGTACTCGAACTCATCAGCGGTGGTGACTTTGATCCTGTCGTCGAAACACGGGCAAAGCGCGATCGTCGTGATGGTGCTCGTAAAGGTGGCCGTGACGGCGGTCGTCGCCGCAGGAATGACGGTGACAGCAAGGAAGGATCAGATCGCCGTCCTCGTCGTGAAAACCAACGACGCGAACCCCGGTTCACTCCTCCTCCTGAGTTGCCTCAGCGCCCAAAGCCAAAGCGTCTCAAGGCGCAGCGTCACCACCGTAATGAAGTTCTGGCTGGCCTTCCTGAAGAACAGCGCCCAATCGCTGAGCTTGCTCTTCAAGGTCTTGGGGCCGTGCGAACACGCCTGAAATCTGACAACGAGAAGGCAACCAAAGAGGGCCGCGCAACAATGCCAGAGGCATCAGTTCTCAAGATCGCTGAAGAACTTCTCCCTCGTCTTCGGGTCGCTGAGTGGTACGACCGCGCGGAAGCTGCCAAAAAGCTTGCCGGCGAAATTGACCTTCGCGACCTTCGCTCTGTCGTTGCGGCGAGCGATGACCCAATGGTGGCGCGCGACAAGAGCACTCGTGCCCTCGCCGACGAGCTTCGCGACCTTCTCCGTCTGCGCCAGGAGCAGGAGCTCCAGTTGTGGTTCGGTGATGTCGACGCCGCTCTTGCAATCGGTCGTGTTATCCGGGCGTTGCGCCTTTCCTCTCAGCCCCCGAAAGCCGGTGTTCCATTTCCTGCTGAAATCTCACAGCGCCTTATCGATTCAACTAACGCGACACTGACTCCAGTAGAAACGTCGGAGCGTTGGATCGCGGTCCTCGAAGCGGCGGCATTTTCTCCGATTCACCTTCTCATCACTCCGATGGGCTTGCCGGCAAAGATCAGCGATGATCTAGCGGCCACGGTGAAGCGACTGGCCCCAGCAATCCCTCAGGTTGCCGCTCTGTTCGGAATCGAAGTTGAGGAAGGCGCTTCCATGCCGCGCCCTCTGCGTAACAATCCTGCAAAGGAACGTCGCGAAAAGAAGGCTGCGGCAAACAATCGTGGTAAGGCTGAGAAACCCGCGGACCGGACTCCGAAGACCAACGGGCCAGATGCACCAAATGCTGAGGCGCCACATCCCGAATCCCCAGAGGAAGTTTCCGCAGAATTGTCGGAGGAGGCAGAAACTTCAACAGCACCTGCTCCCAGCGAGAACGGCGAAGGTCAGGCTTCTACAGAAGACAAGGTTGCGGAGACTGCTGCGGTTGATGAAGCACAAGGCGATGTCACCTCATCAGAATCCGAAGACGCTTCAACTGATCTATCTGAAGACGCCTGACTCGTAAGCCTTAGTTGGCGATCTCTACCATCGAGGCATGTCAGAAATCGTCAAATATGAGGTTCAGGGCCGTGTGGGTGTCATCACGCTCAACCGGCCAGATGCTCGCAATGCGGTTAACGGTGACGTCGCACACGGGGTTGAGGCTGCTGTTGATCAACTCGAAGCAGACGACAACGTATGGGTTGGAATTCTTACGGCTAATACCGAAGGGCAGGAGCGCCCAGTCTTCTGCGCTGGCGCCGACCTCAAGGCAATCAACGCCGGAAAAGGTAATGAACTCGGGACCTCTCGTGGAGGGTTCGGTGGGTTCGTCTACCGGGAGCGCAAGAAGCCTGTCATTGTTGCAGTTGATGGCCTCGCGACGGCCGGCGGTTGCGAACTCGTCCTTGCAGCTGATCTCGTTGTCGCGACCGAACGATCGGCATTTGGCCTCGCTGAGGTGAAGCGCAACCTCATTGCTGGTGCAGGTGGACTATTCCGCCTCCCGCGAGCGATTGGACAGGCCGCAGCGATGGAAGCGATTCTTACCGGTGAGCCGATTCCTGCCCAGCGGGCCTACGACCTTGGACTCGTGTCTCGGCTTGTTCCAGCCGGTGAGGCAATGAACGAAGCCCACAAACTCGCGGAAGCCATCACCGCCTCTGCACCGCTTGCGGTCTGGGCAAGTCGCAAGGTGGTACTTGCATCAGCCTGGGCCGACGACGAGGCATTGAAGAAAATGACCAACGAAGAGTTCGCTCACGTCCTTGACTCCGAAGACACCAAAGAGGGTCTCACCGCATTCATTGAGAAGCGATCCCCTAACTGGAAGGGCCGTTGAGCTCAACCGAGACAGTGATTGCTTTCGCTGTGATTGACGCCCGTTCATAAAGATTCTTTGTTTCTCTGTCTCCTGGAAGCGCAGTGGCCTCTAGGCGACGACTTCCAAGACTCTCTGCAATTGCTCTTGCAGCCTCTAAAAGTGCATCACCGCAGCCAATCTCGCGTGCCTCAGGATGAACGAAGACCGCTTCGATCACGGCGATGTCGCCCTCACTCATCACGAGATACCCCACTGGGACATCGTCAATGAGAGCAACGAGGACCACGAGCCCTGCCGAGAACCACTCCCCTTTTCGGGAGGCTGTGAGTTCGAGAAGCCGTTTCCCACCGCGCTGTTCTTCGATTGCTTGGCGCGCCTGACTTTCAAGAATGTTGAGCTCTGCCACGTCTTCGGGCAGCGCACGGCGTATGAGTGGCGAGGTCACCCGCTGATAATTGGGCAGTCGTCGTCGCCTATTGGGCAGGTCGGCGCCCCACTTCGAACAAGCAAAAAGCAGCTTGAGCAAACTTTCTCATCGGAACGCTTCGGTTGTACACCGTCCACCGCTTCGGCGGGGTTCTCAACGAGCACGGGTGCTTCGTCTTCGTCTTCTTCATCTTCTTCAACTGTCACCATTCGGTCTTTCAGAATGGTGTCAAGATCAGCCTCAACGTCGTCCTCGTTGACGAGGTCTTCTTCATCGTCATCGTCATCTTTTGCTTGCCGCCGACTCTTTACGCTCGCTTCGTCGTCATCTTCATCATCTTCATCGTCGTCATCGTCGTCATCGCTGTCGAAGTCGTCGGCATCGTCATCCACGAAGTCGGCGTCCTCTTCCTCAAACTCTTCATCGCTGAGTTCTTCATCTTCGGTTTCTTCTTCGTCGACTTCGTCAACAACTTCGTCATCTGCCATGGCGGAGATCCTTCATTTGTCAGGGGTAGACAGGTCGATGGATGATAGGACATTTTGCCCCATCGTGAGTGCATCTACTGCGATTTCGTGCGATCGATGATCGCTGATTTTCGCACCTTACCGCTCTGAAACCCGTCTCGCCTCTGCACGACGCTCAGAATCTAAGCGTTCAAGGTCAGGTGCTTCTGTCGTGAGATGAGTCATCGACTGGGCAATTGCACGATGTCCTGCTTGTTCAGCGATCAAACGATGCATTTCGAGCACTACACGACGGTACGACGGGTGCCCTTGCGGGGAAGAGCGC
>JAPOIQ010000327.1 GCA_029978815.1 bacterium | reverse complement strand
GGCTGGTCAATTGCGATTTTCGGCTTGAGAAACGGCGATTTGAAGTCCCTGAAGAAAACACTCCACGTCCTCTCGGGTGGTATCCCACGACGTCATCCAGCGGTGTTGAGATGACGCGGAGTTCCATCCCCAAAAAAAGCACCATTCACGAAGAGGATCAGCAACCGCATCGGCCAATGTTGGAAACATGCTGTTGACGGCCGGGGGAGGTCCTGCTGATTCACCGATGATGCCGGTCGCACCGGAATGGAGGACCGTAGCCATCGAGTTGGCGTGAGATGCCCAATCGAGCCAACGGTCGTCCTTGAGCGCGGCGAGAAACTGGGCTGCGACGAACCTCATCTTTGACCCGAGTTGGTTCACTTGTTTCCGCAGGTGTTGACCCAATTGTGTCGGGTATGGAGTCAGGTGGATGACTGCCTCGGCTGCCATGAGGCCATTCTTTGTTCCGCCGAATGACATTGTGTCGATTCCGGTTTCAACAACCATTTGTCGCAGGCCTGTACGCCCGTTTCCTAAAGCCGCCACAGCGTTTGCAATGCGGGCTCCGTCGAGATGAACCCGCATGCCATAGGAATGCGCAACTTCGCACAATTCGCCAAGCTCATCAATCGAATATGTCGTTCCCCATTCGGTTGCTTGAGTGAGTGACAGCACTCCAGGCTGAGCATGGTGGATGTTGCCGAGGGCCTCTGCTCGGGCATGAACAGAATCAACGCTCATCTTGCCTCCCTCTGAGGGAGTTGAAATGAGTTTGGTGCTAAGGATGCGTTCGGGCGCGGCCGCTTCGTCATCATTGATGTGTGACCAGTCGGTACACAACACCGACTCTCCAGGTCGCAGCATTGTGGCGAGGGCGAGAATGTTGGTGCCAGTGCCGTTCAAGGTAAGAAAAACTGAGACTTCCTTACCGAAGAGTTCGTTGAATTCTTTCTCGACGTTGGAGGTCCAGCGATCAGCGCCGTATGCAAGAGCGTGCCCGCTATTCGCTTCAGATATTGCGGCAAGAACTTCTGGATGTATTCCGGCCGCGTTATCACTTGCGAACGAACATCCTGGGGGATCTGGGAACATCACGTCTCTAGTATCACAGGCCAGTTAGCCTGCCGGCCGTGTCACAGTCTGTTTTTGAAGCGTCTCGGCGTCGAACCTTTGCGATTATCAGTCACCCTGACGCGGGAAAAACGACATTGACCGAGAAGTTTTTGCTGTACGCAGGAGCTGTTGGCGAGGCAGGAGCGGTGAAGGCTCGTGAAGGTCGACGTTCGGCCACGAGTGACTGGATGGAGATGGAGAAGAAGAGGGGAATCTCGATCTCCTCGACTGCGTTGACGTTCGATTACCGAGGAATGCAGTTCAATCTTCTCGACACGCCAGGTCACCGCGATTTTTCCGAAGATACCTACCGGGTTCTGGCGGCGGTTGATTCGGTTGTCATGGTGCTCGATGTCGCAAAAGGCATCGAACCTCAAACCCTCAAGTTGTTTGAAGTATGTCGAAGCCGGAATCTTCCTGTCATTACATTTCTCAACAAATACGACCGTCCGGGGCGTGCCCCACTCGAACTGCTTGACGAAATTGAGGAGCAAATCGGATTACGGCCGACACCGGCGACTTGGCCAGTTGGTATTCCCGGTGATTTTCGAGGTGTGATTGATCGGTCGTCGGGGGAATTCACGCGATTCACTCGAACCGTGCGGGGCTCGGCGATTGCTCCTGAAGAAATAGTTTCAAGTGAGCAGGCGGCGGTCGACGAGGGGAGTGCGTGGTCGCAGGCTCTTGACGATGTGGAACTTCTCGATGCGGTCGGAGCGGTGGTTGATCGTGAGTCATTTCTTGCCGCAGAATCGACTCCGGTCTTCGTCGGTTCTGCGTTGACAAATTTTGGCGTTCGACATGTGCTCGACACGCTTGTTGATCTTGCGCCGCCGGCAGGGGAGCGCCTCGATATCGATGGTGTGCCCCGCCCGCTAGACGCTGGTTGCTCCGCCTTTGTCTTTAAGGTTCAGGCAAATATGGACAAATCGCATCGCGATCGGATTGCGTTCGTACGAGTGTGCTCCGGGATGTTTGAGAGAGGGATGGTGTTGACCTGTCAGCGAACCGGAAAGCCGTTCGCAACAAAATATGCCTCACAGGTCTTTGGTGCGGAGCGAACAACAGTCGACGAGGCCTATCCGGGTGATGTGGTCGGTCTCGTCAACGCTGCGGACCTACAGATTGGTGACTCTCTGTATGTCGGGGATCCAGTTGAATTTCCTGCGATCCCGCGATTTGCCCCAGAGG
>JAPOIQ010000184.1 GCA_029978815.1 bacterium | reverse complement strand
ATCTTCGTAGAGGTGATTACCTTTGATGTTGCTTGGTACTTCAGCCTCGTCATCGCCGCTGCGCTGGGAGGTGCAGTTACCACGCTCGCAAATCTTGCGACAACGGTCTACCTCCATCGAGGCCTTTCACATCGGGCCCTGACATTCAGTAGGCCTGCGCACGGAGCATTTCGCATCGTGCTGTGGCTTACGACTGGAATTCGGCCCCGCCAGTGGGTTGCGGTTAACCGAAAACACCACGCCCATACAGACACCGCTGAGGATCCGCACTCACCTGCAATTCATGGCTGGTGGAACGTACAGGTCAAGAACTATGCGATGTACCGGAAGGTCGCGCGCAATGATGCCAACACCGTGCGATTCGCAAAGGACCTTCCCCCAGATCGGCTCGACAAATGGCTGTTCGACCGGGCGTTACTCGGGCTGGGTACGGGTATCGCTATTCTCGTCGTGCTTTTTGGCCCTTTCATCGCAGTAATCGCAGCGGTGGTGCACCTCAACTACTACATCGCCGCGAACTCGGCAGTGAATGCAATTGGACACCATTTTGGCCGTCGCCCATACGGCAACTCAGCAACCAATCTCCAATGGCTGGCTTTCTTAACGGCCGGTGAGGGTTTCCATAACAATCATCATGCAGCACCAACCTCAGCCAAGCTCGCCCACCGGTGGTACGAAATCGATCTCGGATGGTTTTTCATCAAACCATTGACGTGGTTGCGGCTTGCGAGGGTCCGTCTCGACGAACTTCGACTCGTCAGTTCTTCGCGAAACTCAACGTATTCGAGCTGACCTCCATAAGGCGGGCTTGAGTCGGCCGGTGACTCTCAAAGCTGATTCGGAAACGCGAAACGGGTGCTTGGCCGAACAGCCAAGCACCCGTTTCAATTTCGAACATCAAGTGATGACGTTAGGCGTCACCGTTCATCACGATGGTGAGTACACGCCCATCTGCTGACCCTTATCTGTCTTCCAGAAGATGTCAGCGATTTCATCAATGTAGGCAACGAGCTGCTGCCCCACGGCTGGATCCATTGACTTCTTAGCTTCACCAGCCTGATGCACTGCCTTCCAGAAGAGATCGTGAAGCTGCGGGAACTCTTCAAAGTGCGCTGGAGCGAAGAAGTCTGCCCACAGCACCATGAGGTGGTGCTTGCACTCTTCGGCCCGCTGCTCTTTGATGAAGACGCAACGGTCTTGGAACACGGCGTCGTCTGATTCGTGGTACTTCTGAGCGGTCTTTACCACTGAGAGGGCCTCAATCTTTGCCTGCGCTGGGTCGTATACGCCGCAGTAGAGGTCGCAGTGTGCGTGGGCTGGTGTTGCAGAGGCGAACAGTCGTCCGAGCATTTTTGTCTCCTTGGAGGGTCTGGTGAGCACCACATTCGGTGCCGCTGTCATGGCCGAGACTAGCCTTCGCGTGATGACGGCGCATCCCCGACGGCGAAAGTTCGCTCTCCTTCGTCGTTTTGTTGTCGCTGATCGGTCGATGGAACCAACACTCGTCGATGGCCAAGGCTTAATTGCAATGAGGTCAACAACGTTTCGACGGCACCAACTCCGCGTGGTTGAGCACCCCGACCAACCAGGGTTCTGGATCGTCAAACGTCTCGGAAACCGCGTTGATCGCAACCACTGGACACTCGTGGCCGACAATTCTGCAGTTGGCCAGGATTCCCGTCATTTTGGACCCGTCGACATGTCTGATTCATGGCGCGTCGTCGTGAAGATTCCATTGCGTTGGATGTGACGGCTAGTTCTAATGCCTCGGTACCCTGACCGATATGGAACTTGTTGCCGCTCTATTCGTTGAGAACTTTGAGATGCGCTCAGTTGCCGGGCCGTCTACTCGACTGGATATCACCGGGGCCATGTTTTCTCAGGCAGCTCCCGAACCAGTTCCGACCACACTCACCCCGCATCTTGTTGCCTTGATCCACTGCCCCACCGACGAAGCCGGCCAGGGTGTGTTTGAGGTCACGTTCTTTAATGAGCGCAAGTCCGACATTGATGGCGAGGAGCCAATTGCAAGAAATGTGAGCCCCTTCACCGTTGAGCCTGGCAAATTCACGTACCGACTCGTACGAGCAGAGTTGCCATTTGAGCAATACTCGACGGTCTACGCACATTGCCGAGTTGATCGTGGACCACTAACGGTCGTTCCATTCACTCTGCTGCCCCCAGCCGAGTAGAAAGTTTCTTGCGATTCCCGGCCATTTAGTGGTCGGCAGGTACAGTCGCCAGTGTGTCGACTTCATCTTCTCTGACGCCCGAACAAGATCAACTTGCCGTTTCGGTGATTCGCGGCATCGCAATGGATGGTCCTCTCGCAGCAAATAGCGGCCACCAGGGAACAGCGATGGCGCTCGCACCGCTCGCTCACGTTCTCTATAGCCGAGTCATGCGCTACGACCCGTCAGATCCAAACTGGGTTGACCGCGATCGATTCATTCTTTCTGCTGGCCATGCGTCGATCCTGCAATACGCGATGTTGCACTTGAGTGGTATCGCTCTTTCGGCCGATGATCTTCGTGCATTCCGCCAATGGGACTCGGCAACGCCAGGCCACCCCGAGGCCGGTCATACACCTGGTGTTGAGGTGACCACCGGACCACTTGGCCAAGGATTTGCAAACGCTGTCGGTATGGCGATTGCCGAACGACTACTCCGAAAGCGATTTGGTTCAAACGCAATCGACCATCACACATTGGTGATCGCCGGTGATGGCTGCCTGATGGAAGGTGTCAGTCACGAGGCCGCCTCACTCGCCGGCCACCTCGGCCTTGAACGCCTCGTCTGCGTTTTTGACGACAACCGAATCACCATTGACGGCGTCACCGATCTTGCAACAAGTGACGATGTTCCCGGTCGTTTCCGATCCTACGGTTGGGATGTTGTCGAGCTTGGCGAAATAGGCGAAGATCTCGATGCGCTCGAAGCCGCGCTTGAAAATGCTCGCACTCCGAACGGCAAGCCACGTTTACTTGTGCTGCGAACGCATATTGGGTTCCCGTCACCTGACCACACCGACTCTCATGCCGCTCATGGCCTGGCGTTTTCCGCAGATGACGTGACTCGAACGAAGGAAGTGATGGGCATCCCTGACGAGCCCTTCTATCTTCCAGCCGAGCTCATCGATGCCTACCGTTCGCATACGTCCAGTCGAGCAAATGAGGTACGTGCTTCTTGGGAAACCTCCTCCGCAGAAGCTCGCAAGAGCATCGAGTGGGCCGCGTGTTTTGCTAAAGACGGGGTTGATGTATCAGGCGCAATGCCGTCCTGGGATCTTGGTGCAAAGGTTGCCACCAGAAAAGCAATCCAGGCAGCCCTCGACGCCAGCGCTGACCTTCTGCCGAGCCTTGTTTCTGGTTCGGCAGATCTCACAGGAAATACCGGTACCAAAGTCGCGTCGTTTAGTGGTCAGTCAGCAAGCAATGGCGATGGACATCAGGTGTATTACGGCATCCGTGAACACGGAATGGGTTCGGCGATGGTCGGCATGGCGCTTCATGGAGGCGTCCTTCCAGTGGGTGGGACGTTCTTCGTGTTCGTTGACTACATGCGTCCACCAGTTCGCCTTGCGGCGCTTTCAAAGGCCCGAGCAGTCTTTGTCTTTACTCACGACTCTGTTGCTGTTGGCGAAGATGGCCCGACCCACCAGCCGGTTGAACAACTTGCTGGACTTCGCTCGATGCCTGACCTTCATGTCGTCCGCCCAGCCGATGCGAATGAACCAGCCGTTGCTTGGGCTGATGCAGTTACTCACGATGGACCGACTGCACTCATTCTTAGCCGGCAAGATGTTCGTGTTGTCACTGATGGCACGGCCGCTCTCACTGGCGCAGGAGTCGTAGGCGAAGACACGCCAAACCCAGACGTCATCCTCATCGGCACAGGTTCAGAAGTTTCTCTGTGCGTTGATGCCGCTGAAGCATTGCGCGCCTCCGGTCGGTCAGTCCGAGTGGTGTCAATGCCAAGTTGGGATCGCTTTAGGTCTCAGAGTGCTGAATTCAGACATTCGGTGCTCTCACCAGGTGT
>JAPOIQ010000353.1 GCA_029978815.1 bacterium | reverse complement strand
GTTCAACCGGAATGTTGTCTATAGCCAACTCTCCAATGGAGAAGTTGTGCCGATCGACAACGAGTTCTTCGATGTCGGTGACCTCGCAATGGGAATCGCCCCATAGCAGGTAGGGCACTGCCTGTTAACTGAAACTCGAGCCCGGCTCAACGTCTTTTCGAAGACGCTGGGTCGGGCTCATTTCAGTTTTCAGCAACGGATGAAGCACCGTCAGCTGAAGTGAGTGCAACTCACAAAATCTGGAAGAAAATGATTGCGGCAATCAAACCTGCAGTCAGCAGCGCAATCGCAAACGCGCCAGCCGCATCATTGCGTGAAGATCGCATGTCATCAGGATTCGGCTCTGGTGGAGTGACATCTTGATCTTTGATTTCGTACACCATGTGACTACCCCGCTACGTGTCTGACGCTGCGCTCCGCAAACGTCGCCTTCTACGCGGAGCGTATGTCGCCGACGGTTTCACTAGCGAAGCGGGAACGGCGCGAACCGATACTCCTCCACTCGAACGAGACCGACATCGGAAGAATATGGTCGTACTCGCATGTGGATCGTCGTCACCTTTCTCGCCACGATCTTCCAAACATTGCGAACCGCCGCACAAGCACGGCTTCGACCCGACCTCTCGGTTAACGCAGCGAGTTATGTGCGGTACATCCTTGGTGCACCAATTTCGATCACTGCGTGTGTGCTCGCCATCTGGTGGTCGTCGGAGGGCATGCCGACGATTCCCATGCGTTTTTGGTTCATCGTCACCGCCGCCGGTATCGCACAAATCGTCGCAACCATCGCGTTGCTTACTGCGTTCGATCGGCGCGACTACGCGATCGGAACGGTGTACTCAAAAACTGAGGTCATTCAGGTTGCGGTGTTCTCTGCCGTCATCGTTGGCGAGCCCCTTCGGCTGTGGGGGTGGGTCTCTGTTATCGCGGTGCTGATCGGGGTGGTCAAGCTTGCAAGCCCGTCCGACACGCCGCTTCGACAACTCCTCACTAAGCGAGACCGTGCCGCTCAAGCAGGAGTTCTTGCTGGGGCAGGGTTCGCCCTTGCCTCGGTTGGGATTCGATGGGCGTCGACCACTCTTGGTGAACATCCCGCACTTATCCGTGGGCTCGTCACTCTCGCCGCCATGAACACGGCACAAACCGTCGTCAACGGAATCTGGATTCGCGTTAGGGAACCTGACTCGTTCTCAACAATTTTTCGACACTGGAAACGAACTCTGCCTGTCGGCGCTATGTCGGTTGGGGGTTCTGCGGCCTGGGCCATTGCGATGAGTTTGGAGACGGCCGCAAAAGTTCGTTCGCTCGGTCAACTCGAATTGCTGCTGACTTTCCTCGTTTCAAGGGTGTGGCTGAAGCAACGACATCATCGAAACGAATTCATTGCGAGCGGGATCGTGCTCGTTGGCATTCTTGGCGTCACGTTGTTTGGTTAACACCAACGTGTTATTCAGCTGGTGAGATATCCACCCCAAAGAGTTCTCCAAAACGGGCGGCATATCCCGCATCGTCGGTGATGGCGCCAAGTTCAGCCCAGTCGTTTGGCCCCATCTTGGCCTTGCCGTTAATGATGCCTTCCGATGCCCAACTCACGGCGTAACGCAACTGCGGGGCGTCAGTGTGAATCGCATGATGGATGAGTTCAGCGACCTCTTCCGCGGGAGTTGCCTGACGGATGCCGGCTGCGTAGAAACCAAACATGCGCCCATATTGCTGGTCGTAGGCTCCCGATTCATTTGGTGCCTCGGTGTTCTTCGCGAAGATGGCTGACTTCGTTACCCCTGGTTCGATGATTGCGACACGAATACCAAATGGTGCAACCTCAAGAGCGAGCTCTTCACTCACACCTTCGAGCGCCCATTTCGACGCAACGTATGGCGCTTGAGCAATGGCACCAAAGCAACCGGCAACCGAAGTGATGTTGATAATTGCGCCGGAGCCTCGCTCACGCATCTGCGGGAGAACTGCTTGCGAGCAACGCACGGCTCCACAGAGGTCGACGTTCATCACATCAAGAAACTCTTTTGGCGAGGTTTCCTCGACAACGCCG
>JAPOIQ010000418.1 GCA_029978815.1 bacterium | reverse complement strand
TGTGTGTTGAGGCCTGTCCGACGGAAGCGATCACTGAGTCAAAACTGTTTGAGTTTTCGTTCACCAACCGAAGCGATGCGATCTACACAAAGTCAGAATTGCTCGTCGATGACGAGGGTCGTCCACAGCAACTTCCCTGGGAGGACTGGCGCGACGGTGAAGAGTTACTGACATCAGGTTGGATGCGGGCGACTTCCCCAGCTGGTGATGCAGATTTCGAAGGTGTTGTCGGTTGGAGCGATGAGCTCGGTTTTGGTACCCGTGCTCCGGAACCACAACAGTCGGAGCGCGATAGCTGATGGAGCTTTTGGTATTTGTTCTCGCGTCTGCGATGGTGCTCGCTGGGGCAATCGGCGTCATTACTTACCGAAATCCGGTCCACGCGGCTCTCGGTCTCGTGCTCACGCTGTTCGGAATTGCAGTCCATTTTGTTTCGATGGAGGCGCATTTCCTGGCGGCCGTTCAGGTCATCGTCTACGCAGGGGCAATCGTCGTGCTGTTCCTCTTCGTCATCATGTTGCTCGGCGTTGATCGGGCCGAAGACCTCTCCGTTGAGCCATTCCAGATTCAGCGGCCGCTCGCCGTCATTATCGGTGTCTCAATCAGCGGACTCATTATCGCCGCTGTTGTCCGTGGCCGGTCAACCCTTGGTGAGCAACTTGAATCGACTGTTCCCGGTGACGACAACATCCGAGAACTGGCGCGCAGTCTCTACAGCGACAATGTGTTTGCGTTTGAGTTGACCTCTGTGTTGCTCATCGTTGCCGTCGTCGGAACGGTGGTGCTCACCCGTCGCCAGCGTGGAGGTGTGAGCAAATGACACCGACAACCACTTGGTATCTCGTCCTCGCGGCAATTCTCTTCGGGGTGGGCGTCGTTGGACTCATGATCCGCCGGAATCCATTGGTGATGTTCATGTGTATCGAACTCATGTTGAACGCGGTGAACCTCTCATTCGTGGCCTTCGCCCGGGCGTTTACTGACATCTCTGGTCAAACCGCAGTGTTTTTCGTCATGGTTGTGGCGGCTGCAGAAGTTGTCGTCGGACTCGGCATCATCATTGCCATCCTTCGCCGCCGTCCTGGCGCCAACATTGACGACCTTGCGGAGTTGAAAGGCTGAACATGCTGGACGTCGTGTGGTTAGTACCTGCTTTTCCCCTGCTCGGGTTTTTGCTGATCTTGGTCTTTGGCCGCCGTCTCGGTGAGCCGGCCGCCGGGTTTGTTGCGGCTGCGGCAGTATTTGCATCGTTCATTGTCACCGTCGGCGTGTTCTTTGATCTGTTATCGATCGATGAGCATCACCGTTCTCACGTCGTCACCCTTTTTGAGTGGGTGCCGGTCTCATCGCTTCAGATCGACATGGCATTGATTGCCGACCCACTGTCGGTGACGATGGCGCTGTTCGTGACCGGAATTGGATTCCTCATTCACCTGTTCGCAATCGGCTACATGCACGGTGATCCAAAGTTCTCGAAGTTCTTCCTCTACCTCAATCTCT
>JAPOIQ010000346.1 GCA_029978815.1 bacterium | reverse complement strand
TTCGGCGTGCCAAACGAAGACCTTGGCGAAGAGGTGAAGGCCGTCATTCAGGTAATGCCCGACATCACTGCTGGCGATGAACTCACCGAAGAGTTGCTGCAGCATTGCCGTGAGCACCTTTCACGCCAGAAGGTTCCTCGGTCAATTGACTATGAGGCCGAGTTGCCACGCCTGCCGACCGGCAAGCTCTACAAGCGCCTACTGCGCGACCGCTACTGGGGCGAAGGCACCAACAAGATCGTCTGATCTACGGGCGCAACGAGCGGAAACAACTCCGCACGTCGTCGACATAGAGCGCAGGCTGTTCGAAGGCTGCGAAGTGGCCACCTTTTGGCATGTCGGTCCAGTGCGTCACGTTGTATGAGTTTTCGCACCACGACCGTGGCGGCCGAATGATTTCTTTCGGGAACGCAGCAATTCCAGACGGGATGGTGACCGCCTCTCCGCCACCGAATGAACCGAAACTCTCCCAATACAGGCGTGCCGACGATGCTCCTGAGCCGGTGAGCCAGTAGAGCATCACATCATCGAGCATCGCGTCACGACTGAGCGCATTTTCAGGGTGCCCATCGCAATCGGTCCATGCCCAGAACTTCTCGATGATCCATGCAAGTTGACCGACGGGCGAATCGACGAGCGAGTATCCCAATGTTTGCGGTCGAGTTGCTTGCTGTTTCGAGTAGCCCGAGTCCCACTGCTGGTAATAACCAAGTGCCGCGAAGGCTGCTTGATCTCCCTCATCGGGATCGCTCATCGCCTTCTCGGTCGGTACGGCGATTGGCATATTGACGTGAATGCCGATGCACCCATGATCGTCCTGTGACGATGCATCTCGACCAATTTGTGTGGTGATCGCAGAACCCCAATCACCTCCCTGCGCAACCCAACGTTCGTATCCGAGCCGTTCCATCAACGTCGCCCACAGCGATGCGATCTTTGGAACGCCAGTGCCGTTCGCCGTTGGCTTACTTGAGAATCCGTAACCGGGAAGCGAAGGGCACACCACATGAAATGCGTCTTCTGCCCTTCCGCCGTGAGCAACCGGGTCAGTGAGAGGGCCAATCACTTCGAGGAACTCAACGATTGAGCCCGGCCACCCATGAGTAATGAGTAACGGCATCGCGTTCGGTTCTGGGGAACGCTGATGAATGAAATGAATCGTGAGGTCGTCGATCTCAGTGACGAATTGGTCGAATGCGTTCATCCGGACTTCACGACTACGCCAGTCATACGAGTGCCGCCAATACTCAGCCAACTCTTTGATGTACGCGAGTGGAACCCCCTGACTCCAATCGTCGACCGTTTCGGCCTCGGGCCAGCGGGTCGCATCCAGTCGACGGTGGAGGTCGTCTATGTCGGTTTGCGGGATATCAATGGTGAATGAGTCAAGGGTGAACGGGCGCATCATCTCCATCGTGTCACAGAACAGATCATGCGGCGAGAGGCGGCCTTGGCCACGTCCCACAACGTCATCGTGCCTACGATGCGTACATGTACGTTCCGCAAGCATTCGCGATGTCGGAGGCTGAAGCGCTCGCTGCTCTTAAAGAAATCGGTGCTGGCTATTTCGTGACGGCTCACGACGGCCACATCGAGTCGACCTTTCTTCCGTTCATCGTGGTGGAGAACGCCGACGGGTTGAGGATTTGGGCGCATTTTGCGAAGGCGAACTCTCATTGGCGTTCCGCTCGTGCAGCCTCAGATTGTCTTCTCATCGCTCATCTTGCTGATGCCTACGTCTCGCCATCGCTCTACCCCTCAAAACAGGCCGATGGCAAGGTTGTTCCGACATGGAATTACGTGACAGTTGAGGTTCGCGGAACGCTTCAGGCGCTCTCTGACGCAGATGAAGAGTCTCTCCTGCACACGCTCACCGATCATCATGAGCACCACTCCACCGATCCATGGGCCGTGTCTGATGCCCCTACAGACTTTATTGAGGCGCAACGGAAAGCGATCGTCAGTGTTGAACTCGTGGTGTCTGAGATCACTGGAAAGGCGAAGGCCAGCCAGAACCGTTTGCCTGAAGATGCTGCCGCAGTGAAAGCGCAATATGAGTCTGGCTCGGATGCGCAGCGAGCCATTGCACACTGGAT
>JAPOIQ010000200.1 GCA_029978815.1 bacterium | reverse complement strand
GGAATCATCGGAAGGTAGATGTTGACGCGATCACCTTTCGCAACTCCGAGGCTCTTCAGTGCATTTGAGAACGTTTCAACCTCGGCGAGCAGTTCGGCGTAGGTGATGGTGCGAGTGTCGCCAGGTTCACCTTCCCAATGGATCGCAACTTTGTCACCAAAGCCAGCGTTCACATGACGATCGAGACAGTTCTCTGCGACGTTGAGCTTGCCGTCGACAAACCACTTCGCGTAGGGAAGATCCCATTCGAGCACCTTCGACCATGGCTGCTGCCAGGTGATGAGTTCTGATGCCTGACGCGCCCAGAACGCTTCAAGGTCGGCGGCAGCCTCGTCGTGTAACCCGCCATCGGCCACATGTGCACCAGATGAGAATTCGGCTGACGGCGGGAAGCGCCGATTCTCATGGGATAGTGCGTCGATGGTCTCGTGGTTCTCTGTCATCGTTCCCCCTGTGACGTTCGAAGTACTTCAGACTCTACGACAACAGGGGCGCGAGATTCATGGCCGCCACTCAAGAACGAGGAACCCTCCAAGCCCATCAGGGTCTCGAAGCGCTTCTGCCTCAGAGATTCGTGAGCGCATTTTCAGCGCCTGTACATCGGGCCGAGCGGCATATTCTTCCCACACCCGACGCCCTTCTTCGACCAGTTCAGAGAGCCCATGCAACTCGAGCCATTGCGCCTGTGAACGGACAACCGTTGGCTCTGGTAGCTGATCGATCGGCACTTCGGTGGTGATGTCCTGTGTGCCAGGTGCCATCAAATAGTGGCCGCCTCGCTCGTGCGCACGATACGTACGAAGCCACTCACGCCACGGGCGCTCAGCAAGCCCAACGGTCGTCGCCGTGAAGTAATCCACTGTCACCAGCACCCCATTGAGGCGGCCGAGAACGTCACTCACCCAGTCACGCGCCACATCGACGAGGGGTGCACGCGCTCCATGAACTGCACTTGCCGGCAATACCGAAGGACATGGGTCGAATGGTGCGCTCAACACCTCCTGTGCTCCCGTGCCCCCTTGCACGACGAATGCCTCCCGCCATCCCCCATCAAATACGGCGAGACGAAACGGGAGATTGTCGAGAAGTTCGTTCGCGAACACAACACCGGTGAGCTCACCCTGCGGCAATTCCTTCAGCGACGTGATACCGAGCGGATGTGATGCACGTTGCTCGTCTGAGATTTCGATCGCGTGATAACGAAGGGCATCGGCGCACTCAAGATCAGCCGTGGTCACCGAACGAGCGAGCGTGCCCGGCCCGGCCCCGACTTCATAGACGTTGAACTCGGCTGGCCGTCCTGCGGCGCTCCACTCTGCATCGAGAAAACGCCCAACGACTGCGCCAAAAAGAGGCCCGACTTCGGGTGAAGTGATGAAGTCACCCCGCCGGCCAGCAGACCCACCCGAGGTATAAAAGCCGTCGCTCCCGTAGAGAGCGTCAGCCATGAACCGGTCGAACCCGACCGGTGACTGCTCAGAGCCCGAGGGCACCGGTCAAGTCGGGAAGATCAGCGAAACGCAACACGAGGCCGGGCAGAATACCGAGAACGACGGTTCCGCCGGCAGTGATGCCAAGTGCTAGCCAAATTGGCGCAGGTGGCGTGATTGGTGACGTGTCACCATCGGGTGCTGGCGACATCCAAATCTGACGAAGTACCCGCATGTAGTAGCCCGCCGCGATCACCGTGTTGACGGCTGCGATGAGTGCCAAGACATACGCCGAGGTCGAGCCGGCGTCGATCAGCGATTTGAATGCCTGCAGTTTTGCAATCCAGATGCCTAGCGGTGGGATACCAGCAAGCGACGCCAAGAAAATCGTCATCATCACACCGAGTGCAGGTGCGTATGAAATGAGTCCACCGAAGGAGGTGATCTCTCCCGACCGGGTCTTACGAGCAACTGCGATGATGACCGCAAAGGCTCCAAGGTTCGAGAAGGCATAGATGAGCAGGTAAATGACAACCGCTCGTAGAGCAGATTCCGCGGCACCAGTACCCATCGCCGCGAGCGGCATGAGAATGAAGCCACCTTGGCTCACCGATGAGTAGGCGAGCATACGAACAATGTTTGTTTGACGAAGAGCGACCATGTTGCCAACGGTCATCGTGAGCGCAGCCATCACCCAAATGAGTGGACCATGCACCTCATCGGCACCATAGAGCCCGAGGTAAAGCACCGTCAGCAGAGCCACAAAACCCGCCGACTTCGATGCGACCGACAAGAACGCAGTCACCGGGGTCGGAGCACCTTCGTAGGTGTCTGGAGCCCACGTGTGGAACGGGACTGCCGAGATTTTGAAGGCGAAACCTGCGACGACAAATACCACAGCAAGAACCTGCATCGCGGAGAGTTCACCCGAAAGTGCTACACCGATCTCTGTCAACTTTGTTGACCCGGTCGTGCCGTACAAGAAACTCATGCCATACAGCAGCACACCTGAGGCAAAAACGCCGAGCAGGTAGTACTTGACGCCAGCCTCGTTGCTCTTCACGTCACGCTTGCGCCACGCCGCCATCATGTAGGCCGGAATTGAGAGCAGTTCGAGAGCGACGAACACGCTGAGAAGGTCACGGCTTGAGGCCATCATGACCATGCCGAGGACACTCACGAGCAGCAGAACGTAGTACTCGCCTTGGTAGTAGCCACCCTCTTCGAGTTCATTCTGGCTGAGGAGGACCACCACGTAGCCGACCAACAGGAATAACGCCTTCAAGATAAGTGCGTACTCGTCAACCACATAGCGGCCATCAAAAATTGCATCGCGAACGTCACCACCGAGCACTGCGAGTGTCACCACGGGGATCACCGCACCAAGCATGACGAATCCCGTCAGGGTTGCCATCGCCCACTTCTTGGCCTCATCGAGCCACAGGTCGATCAGCAGCACAAGGTTGATGCCAGCGACCAACACCAACTCGGGTGCGATCGCGTGCCAATCAATCGTTGGCGCCGTCCAGGCCTGAGCGAGCAATGAACTGATCACGGGATGCCCGCTCCGACACGCTCAATGAGCAACGAGACGGCCGGGTCCATGACGCCAAACATCAACTGCGGGTACACACCGAACACAACGATTGCGATAAGGAACGGCGTCCAGGCAATCCATTCGATCTTCGTCACGTCGTGGATATCAACATCGTGGTGCTCATCGTTCACACTCGCACCCACCGGGTGGGCGTGCTGTTCGAACTCTGGGTTCGGGCGACCAAACGCGGTGCGCTGGTAGAGCCACAGCAGATATGCCGCCGCGAAGACCGTTCCGATCGCAGCAATCACCATGAGCGTACGGAACAGCGCCTCGCTCAGCCCAAAGTTCGGGTTATACGCAGACAAAATGGCGGGGAACTCGCCCCAGAACCCGGCGAGGCCGGGAAGACCGAGAGACGCCATCGCCGCGAAACCAAGAATCCAACCCAGGCGCGGCATCTGAATGAGCATGCCCGAAAGTCGCGAAATCTCAAGAGTGTGATAGCGATGCTTCACCGAACCAGCAACGAAGAAGAGCATGCCGGTGATGAGGCCGTGAGCAACCATGCCGAAGAGCGCGGCGTTGATTCCGAAGTCGGTGAGGGTTGAGATACCGAGCATGACGAAGCCCATGTGAGCGACCGATGAGAACGCAATCAAGCGCTTCATGTCGGTCTGAGCAAGACAGCCGAGAGCACCGTAGATGATGCCGATCACCGCAAGAATGCCGATGACCGGAGACCATGCCTTTGCTCCTTGAGGAAGCATCGGAATTGCGATGCGAACAAAACCGTAAGTACCAAGCTTCAGGAGGATTGCAGCCAGAATGACAG
>JAPOIQ010000017.1 GCA_029978815.1 bacterium | reverse complement strand
GTTCGGTCGTGCTCATTCCTACAACGTAGGCGATGCGACGACCACTAACGCATCTGGCAGAGCTGATTGTTTAAATCGCTGAAGCGCCCTCTTCGCCGGTGCGGATCCGAATGATTCGTTCAACAGCGGTGACCCAAATTTTTCCGTCACCGATTTTGTCGGTGCTCGCTGCTTGTTGGATCGTGTCGACCACCATGTCGACCTGAGACTCTTCAACCACGAGTTCCAGGCGCACCTTCGGCACAAAGTCGATTTGGTACTCAGCGCCCCGGTATGTCTCTGTATGGCCGCCCTGGCGGCCGAAACCGCGCACTTCGGTGGCGGTCATGCCAGTGATGCCGTTGCTCTTTAGAGCATCCTTGACCTCATCGAGCTTGAACGGTTTGATGACTGCGGTAATGAGCCTCATCTCTACATCATGCCTGATATGCGGACTCGGCGTGTTGGCTTTGGTCAAGACCGGTGCGTTCTGCTGTTTCCTCGACCCGAAGACCCATCGTCGCGTCGATCACCTTTGCGATGATGTAGGTGATCACAAACGAGTAGGCCATCACCGCCACGGCGGCCACCGTCTGGTCGATGAGCAACTCTGTGCCACCGCCGTACAGCAGGCCATCAGCTCCGCCTTCATTTACCGAAGTGTCAGCGAACAAGCCGAGCAGGATGGTCCCGATGATGCCACCGACAAGGTGAACTGCGATGACGTCAAGTGAGTCATCAAAGTTGAACTTTGATTTCAAGCCAAGAGCGAGGTAGCACAACACCCCGGCGATTCCTCCGATGATGAGTGGGGATGCTCCACCCACAAATCCGGCACAAGGCGTGATCGCAACGAGTCCCGCAACTGCGCCCGATGCTGCGCCCAAGGTTGTTGCGTGGCCGGCGCTCCGGCGCTCGACGAGGAGCCAACCGAGCATTCCTGCTGCGGCTGCGAGGTGCGTGTTCACGACCGCTTGGGCAGCAACTCCGTTTGCCGCAAGGGCTGATCCTGCGTTGAATCCGATCCACCCGAACCAGAGAATTCCAGTGCCGAGCACGGTGTACGGAAGATTGTGAGGCGGCATTGGTTCTGAGCCGTGACCAATTCTGTTTCCGATGACGAGCACGACTGCGAGTGCAGCGACCCCAGCATTGATGTGGATTGCCGCGCCACCGGCGAAGTCGAGGGCACCCATCGAGAAGATCCAGCCGTTTTCGTTCCAGACCCAGCGAGCGACCGGGAAGTAGACGAGTAGCGCCCAGACGCTGATGAGAACGGCATATGCACCGAACTTCAATCGATCAGCGGTTGCGCCGGTGATGAGCGCCGGTGTGATGACGGCAAACATCATCTGAAACGCAACGAATGCAATTGTTGGGATCGACCCAGACACTCCATCGGTGTCAGCAAGAAACACATGACTGAAGTCACCAACGAGTGATCCTTCACCACCGAATGCGATGGAGTACCCGATGGCTGACCACAGCACGCTGATGATTCCCATTGAGAAAATGTTTTGCATCAGCATTCCGAGTACGTGACGGGAGCGCACCATTCCTCCGTAGAAGAAGGCAAGCCCAGGTGTCATGAACAGGACGAGGGCAGCTGAGATCAGCACCCATGCGGTATCGCCGGTATCGATTGACATCTTCTCGAAACTAGATACGAGATGTTTCTGGAATGTTTCAGGAATGTTCGGATTCGCTCAACGGCCAGACGCGCAACTCCCGGACCGTGACGGTCCGGGAGCGCCCCTACTCCGCACGAGGGTGGAAAGGGGCGGGCGTCGATGCCCAAGGCCTGGGTGTTATACGGCCTGTGGTCCCTCTTCACCTGTGCGGATTCGGACGAGGCGTTCGACATCGGTGACCCAGATCTTTCCGTCACCGATCTTTTCGCTACTCGCAGCGGATGCGATTGCCTCGACTACGTCGCTCACGACAGAGTCGTCGACGACGACGTCGAGGCTGACCTTCGGCACGAAGTCGATCTTGTACTCAGCGCCGCGGTAGGTCTCGGTGTGACCTCCTTGACGACCGAAGCCCCGTACTTCGGTGACGGTCATTCCGGTGACGCCGATCGCCTTAAGCGCGTCTTTCACTTCGTCGAGCTTGAACGGCTTGATGATTGCAGTAATGAGTTTCATGAGATTCAGTTTCCTTTCGAGATGTTCTCAGGAGCCAACGGCAACCGAGTCGCCGCTGTAGCCAGCAAGTCCGTGCTCGATTACGTCGAGGCCTTCAATTTCTTCCTCAGCGGAGACCCGGAGGCCGATCGTGGCCTTGATGATGCTGAAGAGAATGGCAGTGGTGATGGTCACCCACGCAATGATGATGAGGAGCATGACCGCCTGCATGAGGAGCTGGTCGACGCCGCCGCCGTAGAACAAACCGGCATCTTCACGACCCAAGAATGCATCGTCATATTTGGCGAAGAGGCCAATCGACAGCGTGCCCCAGATACCACATACGCCGTGCACTGAGATTGCGCCGACGGGATCGTCGATCTTGATCTTGTCGAAGAAGTACACCGAGTAGACGACGATGATGCCACCGATGCCACCGATGAGTGCGGCGGGCAACGGGTCGACGGTTCCACAAGGAGCGGTGATCGCGACGAGACCTGCAAGAGCGCCGTTGCCGACCATGGCGACGTCGGGCTTACCGGCCTTGAACCAGATCGTGATCGCAGAGAACAGACCGCCAGCAGCAGCAGCGATCATCGTGTTCACTGCGACTGACATGACGTATTGGTCAGCAGCGAGCTCAGACCCTGGGTTGAACCCGAACCATCCCATCCACAAAATGAAGACACCGAGGATGGCGAAGGGGATGTTGTGGCCTGGGATGGCTCGAGGCGTTCCGTCTGCGGCGTATTTGCCAATGCGGGGTCCGAGGAATTTCGCACCCATGAGAGCAGCGATTCCACCGACCATATGAACGATGCCCGACCCAGCAAAGTCGGAGTACACGGCGTCACCGATGGACATCTGTGCGATGAGTCCGCCACCCCAAGTCCAGTGGACGACAACCGGGTAGATGAAGGCACACATCACGAGACTGAATACGAGGTACGCACTGAACTTCGTGCGCTCTGCCATTGCTCCGGAAGCGATGGTGACAGCGGTCGCAGCAAACACCGCTTGGAAAAAGAATGTGGTAGCTGGGCTCAGACCTCCGTCGAAGGCGGAGTAGTCGTCAAAGCCTCCGAGAAAGAAGTTGCCGCTTCCGAGCCACTTGCTGCCACCAGAGCCAAACGCAAACGCGTAACCCGTTGCGAAGAACGCAAGAATGCCGACAATTGCGTCGGCCATGTTTTTCGCAAAGATGTTGACGACGTTTTTCGCCCGGGTAAGGCCTGCTTCGACAAGCGCAAATCCTGCCTGCATGAAGAACACCAAAATGCCAGCGATGAAGACCCAGAGGTTGTTGAGGACAACCTGAACATCATAGGGTGTGAGTTCTTGAGCGAACCCGATCGACGGCGTAAGAGCAACGAGCGCTGCTGTTCCGCCGAGGCCGGAGATAATTCGTAGAGCACGTGATTTCACGTGGACCTCCTCTGTAGTGATGGGATTAGGGGCGTCCCACCGGCCACGCTGCCCGGGACGTGAGGAAAGGTAGTGAGTGAAGTTTTCTCGAGTGTCGCCGAATTGTTTCGAGTTCGTGACCAGTTTGTTCAGTTAGTCAGCATCCAGCCGCGCCGACGAACAGTAACGATGCGTTCTGAGCCGATCTGGCTGCGAATTGCAGAGATCAGTGCATCACACCGACGCTCACTCAGACCTGTGAGATCAGCTTCGCGGGCAAGATGAAATCGACTGACGACGCGGCCCCGGTTTGCCTCGAGCACCGAGTACACCGCAGATTCTTGGGGTGAGAGCGCGCTGCGAGACATCTGCATTTGACCATTGTTTCTTGCGAAGGTGTCGATCATGTTGGAGAAAAATGAACTCTGTGTTTCGAGGTCGGTTGTCGCATCGGCGGAGAAGCGGGGCAGAATACGGGCATGGATTTGACGTACCCCCAAGAAGCCGAAGACTTCCGCGTTGAAATCAGTTCGTGGTTGAAAGACAACCTTCCGGAAGGTTGGTTCGAACCCGGATTCTCAATGAGCGAAGAAGAGAAAAGCGAGTTCAATCGCAACTGGCCGAAGAAATTGTTTGAAGGTGGCTGGATCTGCGCTACCTGGCCGACCGAATACGGCGGCAAAGGGCTCACCACGATGCAGGGCGTCGTACTCGCCGAAGAATTCGCTCGTGCCCGTGCGCCAATGCGTGGTGACTTCTTCGGAGACACCCTCGTCGGACCGACCTTGCTGCAATGGGGAACAGAAGAGCAGAAGAAGCAGTTCCTCCCCGGAATTCTGAAGGGCGAAATTCGCTGGTGTCAGGGTTTTTCTGAACCAAATTCCGGTTCAGACCTTGCGAGCCTGAAGACCACAGCGGTGCTCGATGGCAACGAGTGGGTTATCAATGGCCAAAAGGTGTGGACGACGCAGGGGCATCACGCCGATTACTGCTTCTTGCTGACTCGTACCGATGCTGATTCTCCAAAGCATGCAGGAATTTCTTACCTGCTGGTTCCGATGAAGCAGCCAGGTATTGAGGTTCGGGGAATTACCCAGCCCGACGGAACAGCTGAGTTCTGCGAAGTGTTCTTTACCGATGCACGTTGCCCTGCAGAGAACGTCGTGGGTGGAATCAACAACGGCTGGAAAGTTGCCAACTCAACGCTTGCGTTCGAGCGCGGCCAGTCGGCTACCACCGGCTATCGCCGTTTTGAAGAGGAGTTCCGCATCCTCGTGAATGTGGCGACAGAAAATGGCCGGATCAATGATCCGATGATTCGCCAGCGGCTCATGGAGTACTACACGAAAGTGCAGATCCTCAAAGTCAATGGTCTTCGCAACCTGACGAGCACGCTGAACAAGAGCAAAGACATGGGAACCATTGCTCTCGGTGTGACGAACAAAATGTTCTGGTCTGAGATGCACAAAGCAGCGATGGAACTCGCACTCGATATTTTTGGTGCGGAATCGATGCTGATCGACACAGGCCCCGAGAGCGGCTCATGGCCAGGTGCTCTTCGTGACAAACGACGCGAGGGTTACCCGGTGAGCGCAATGATGTCGTCATTCTTCTTCTCTCGATCGGAGACAATCTGGGGAGGAACGAGTCAGATTCAGCGAAACATCGTTGGCGAGCGGGTTCTTGGCTTGCCAAAAGAACCTCGTCCTAACTGAGCATCCTTGGTGGCCTCGCCAGCAACTGCGGTTGCTGATCAATCAACTCCGCCATCGCGTCTTGTAACGCTTCCATTCGTCGCGGTCACTGCGTCGATGTTGCTGTTCTTTTTGTACGTCGGAATGGCCCTTGTTGCGATTCCGCGATTTGTCGAGTTTGAACTTAACGGTGGTGAGATTGGCATCGGTCTCGCCGTCGCATCCTTTGCGATCGCGGCGATTGCTGTGCGGCCATTCGTCGGTCGGCTGAGCGATCAGTACGGTCGCAGGTCGCTGATGACCGCTGGAGCGCTTCTCACCGCTGCGTCGGGGGCGTTGGCGGGGTTTGCCCCGAACCTGCCCGTGTTCCTCGCATTCCGTGTCATGACCGGTCTCGGGGAGGCAGCAATCTTCGTGGCCGCCGCAACGCTCATTGCTGATCTCTCTCCTGAGGGTCGCCGAGCTGAGGGAGCGAGCTATCTCTCGGTTGCCGTCTACACCGGAATTGGTGTTGGACCAGTGATCGGAGAATGGGTGCTTGCTGACGACCGTTACAAACTGTTGTTCGCATTGGCATCGCTGTTTGCAGTTGCTGCAGCGATCGTTTCTCGGCTCATTCCTGCTCGCGTTGATCGCAAAGCACCGCGTGCCGATACGAAAGCGCCGTTATTTCATCGAGCTGCGATCGCTCCCGGGCTTGTCCTCATGTGCACTCTCGCCTCGTTTTCAGCATTTGGAGCATTCATTCCTGACCATGCCCGGTCAGTTGGACTTTCAGGAGCGGGTGGACTGTTTCTGGTCTACAGCTCGATGACGTTGCTATTGAGGCTTGTGGGGGCTCGGCTTCCCGATGCCCTCGGAGCTCACCCGATGGTGACGTTTGCGCTGGTCTTTATGGCTGCGGGAATGCTCGTTCTCGCCCTTGTTCCAACAATCTGGGGTTTGTGGGTTGCGGCGGTGCTCGTCGGCATTGCAATGGCGTTCAACTATCCGCCTCTCATGGCAGCAGTCATCGATGCCGTGCCGGAATCGGAGAGAGCGGTGGCGGTTGGGTCGTTTACCGCGTTCTTTGAGATCGGCAGCGTTGCCGGCGGCCTTATTCTCGGGACAGTCGCCGAGTTTTACGGCAAACGTGGAGGTTTTGCCGTGGCTGCGGTGATCGCTCTTGGCGGTCTCGTCATGCTGTGGACGATGCTGCCACGACGGCCGGTTCAGCGCCCTTTGGCGCGTTGAGCCTGCTCGCGGCGAGCGCGAGCCTCGGCCTGCTTCTTTGCCTTTGCTTCTTTGCGTCGAGCCTTCACGTCATCGCGATCGTCTGATTGTTCTTCGGTGCGAAGGGGCACGACCGAACTTGTTTCAACTGCGGGAAGACCAAGGGTTTCGTCTGACTTCAAAATCTCACGAATGATTGCTGCGGCAGGTGTCTCTCCGGCAATGGTTGCAGCGAGCATGATGCGGGTTGCCGCAATGCCGTGACGTTCGATAATGCCGGGAAGCACATTGTTGAGATCATCTGTGCTCGGATAATCAGCCGAATCACCAAGTTGTTCGATGCAATCAGCGAGGCAGGTATCGGTGAGCACGATGGCGATCCCTTCCATAGTGCCGTCGAGACGACCGCGGCTTACACCATCTCGAACTCGAACGACATTTGGCTCTCCACCAACGAGTTCTGTGAGCGCTTCGAGGTGATCTTCATCGAGTCCTTCAACAAGAGCAGTGATGTCGTCGTCGGTTGCAACAGCGAACGTCCGATCGAGCAGCCCGAGCGTTTGGAGACGATTCTTCACCTGATTCACATCTGTCAGGCTATCGGCGTTCGGCATATGGCTGTCCGCTGCACCGAGCAGTCGGCCGGAGATTGGGATTAGCATGATGCAGGAAGTCAGTGAGGGCGGGTTTCTCGCTGTGACAGTGATGAAGAGGAGCACCCAATGGCAACAGTCACGCTCGACAAAGTGAACAAGGTGTACCCAAATGGGTTTCAAGCCATCCAGGATCTTTCGCTTGACATCGTCGACGGCGAGTTTTTGGTGCTTGTCGGGCCCTCAGGTTGCGGAAAATCCACTGCGTTGAGAATGATTGCTGGGCTTGAAGAGATCAGTGGTGGCGAACTCCGTATTGGTGATCGTGTAGTCAACGATGTTGAACCCAAGGATCGAGACATCGCAATGGTGTTTCAGAACTATGCGCTGTACCCGCATATGAGCGTTGCGGACAATATTGGGTTCGCCCTCAAGTTGGCGAAAGTTCCGAAGGAGCAAATCGCCGAACGCGTTGCTAGTGCGGCAGAAATTCTCGAATTGACGAGTTACCTTGACCGCAAGCCTGGCCAGCTTTCGGGTGGCCAGCGCCAGCGCGTTGCGATGGGTCGCGCCATCGTTCGAGAGCCGGCCGCCTTCTTGATGGACGAGCCACTCTCTAACCTTGACGCGAAGTTGCGTGTGCAAATGCGTGCAGAGATTGCGGCATTACAGCGATCGCTTGGTGTAACCACCTTTTACGTCACTCACGATCAGGTTGAAGCGATGACGATGGGTGATCGGGTTGCTGTCATCAAAGATGGGGTGTTGCAGCAGGTTGATACTCCGCAAAATCTGTACGACTTTCCTGTCAACGTGTTCGTTGCGGCGTTTATTGGTTCACCGTCGATGAACTTGTTCGATGCGACACTTTCTGTCACGGGAGATTCCGCGTCGCTGAGCCTCGGCTCCCATCAGTTGACCTTGGGATCTGAAGTGTTGAACTCTCGACCGGCACTGCGTGGCTACGACGGCAAACATGTTGTGGTCGGTATTCGACCGGAAGATCTCGAAGACGCAACGGTGGTCTCGCACATTTCTGACGGGCAGCAGCTCTCCGTTCCCATCAAACTCATTGAGGCGTTGGGATCTGAACTTATGGTGCATTTCTCAATTGATGCGCCAACGGTCGATTCGGGCGACCCGGATGCGTTGGATACGCAACCGGTTGAAGGCCAAGCGAATGCTGTTGGTCGTTTTAGTCCGCGCTCGACGGTGAAGTCGGGTGATACGGCGACTGTCGCAGTAGCGACAGAGAATCTTCACTTCTTCGATATTGACACGCGTCTCGCAATTCGTTGATTGTTGATGTGTCGCTGCCGCGACACATCAACAACTGTTCGCGGTCATCGTGATGGTGTCCATCGCGGCTTCAACGGTGAATGGTTCATTCGCGGTAATACGTGTTCCGCGAAGAGGTCACATTCTTCTCGATGGGGGTATCCGGAGAGAATGAAGGCTCCGATGCCAGCTTCTTCATACGCGTTGAGTTTGGCAAGCACCTGATCGGGGTCGCCGACGATCGCTGCTCCCGCGCCGCTTCGGGCCCGACCAATGCCAGTCCAAAGGTGGTCCTCTGCGTAGCCATCATCGGTGGCTGCGTCTCGCAGGGCGGCCTGTCGTTGAACCCCAACCGACGCAGAGTCAAGAGATTTGTTTCTGATGGCTTCGCCGGTGTCCGCATCGAGGCGTGAAATGAGCCGATCGGCAGCAGCGCGAGCCTCAGCCTCGGTCTCGCGAACGATGACGTGTGTGCGAAGCCCGCAGACCAGTTCGCGATCGTAGGTTGCGGCGCGATCCTGCATTTCCCGAACGGTGGCAGCGACTGAGCTCACCGTGTCGGGCCAGGTGAGGAACACATCTGATTCCGCTGCTGCGACATCTTTTGCATCCTCTGAAAAGCCACCGAAGTAGAGAGGGGGACACGTTCCATCGACTGTTGTGGCGCGAGGCGGTGCAACAGCAAGGTCGACGAAGTCGCCGTGCATGTCAAGCGGCTCGCCAGCGAGTAGCGACCGGAGTCCACGCATCCACTCACGGGTGCGCTGGTAACGAGGACCGGATGGCAATGTTTCGCCGGGGATATCGGAAGAAATGATGTTGATGGTGAGTCGTCCACCTGCAAATTGGTCGATCGATGCGAGTTGACGGGCAAGCTGAGGAAGCCACATCTCGCCGATGCGAACTGCGAGTAGCAGGTGAATATGTTCAGTGTGTGTCGCAATTGCTGCGGCAAATGCCGTTGAGTCAATGCCGAGGTCGTAGCCAGATGGCAGCAGCACATTGTCGAATCCATTTCGATCGGCTGCCCGAACGATGTCGGAGCAATGTGGCCACGAACTTGAGCGGTTGGCTTCGGGGACGCCGAGGTACTCGTAGTCGTCGTCGCAGAGTGCCCCGAACCAGGCAACTTCAACCGGTTGACTCGTCATGGCAGTGGCACTCCTTCAGATGCCTGAATAATCGCGTAAACATCATTGCGGTCAAGGTTGATGTTCGCTGATGTCGCGAGGCTTGCAAGCCGGTCAACGCTTTGGGTTCCGACGATCGCAATTGGTCGTGCCGGGTGAGCAAGAACGAATGCGAGGGCAACCCCGGCTCGATCGGTCGCTTCACGCACTGCGATGTAGTCAAGCACTGCAAGTAACTCGCTGTGAACGTTGTCGCCTGTTGCGAGGCGCCCGCCAACGAGAGGGCTCCAGGCCATCGGTGTGATTGCAGACGACATGCAATGGTCGAAGGTTCCGTCACGAAGCGGTGTCAGATCGAGGGCTGAGAACTGGGGCTGGGTCGTGAGGATCGGGAAGGGAAGAAATGTCTGTAACGCCGTCGTTTGCGCAATGGTGTGATTCGAGACTCCTACCTCGCGGATCTTGCCCTGCTCACGAAGCGCAGAGAGCGCGCCAGCGAGGGCTTCTGGATGCACAAACATGTCGGGCCGGTGAATTTGATAGAGATCGATGGTGTCGACGTGAAGACGGCGTAATGATGCCTCGCACGCGGCCGTAATTGCAGTAGGTGATGAGTCGTAGGGGGTTGGTGGAACGATGCCTCCTTTTGTTGCCAACACCATTCGCTCACGAAGTTCTGGGCGTTGTTGAAGCACCTCGCCGAGTGCGATTTCAACGGTGCCGAATCCGGTGCCATTCCAGTCGAGGCCGTACACGTCGGCGGTGTCGATGAGGTTGAGCCCAGCTGAGAGAGCAGCTTCGACCAATTCAATCCGTCGGTTGAGGTCGGTGTCGGTGAACCGCCACATTCCAAATGAGAACGGCCCAACATCACCAAGTTGGCCAAGCGTGCGTGAAGAGAGATCTACCAGGTTCATTGAGGGTCCTCGAAACGTGATTGAGGGGAATGTGTGCCCTCGTTCTACCGCGAAGAGTTGGCCACTGCCTACCTGTTCACTGAACCTTGTAGGTCGGGTTGAATCAGCTGCGCTTTACCCACTTTGAATCAGCGCTGACATCTTCCACTTCACCGCCGGCATCTGCCCACCCGTTGAAGCCGACCTCGAGGTGGGCAATGTT
>JAPOIQ010000393.1 GCA_029978815.1 bacterium | reverse complement strand
CGATATTGACGACTTCTGGTGGCTCGATGTGGCCGTGATCATGTCCGTGGTGACGACTCATGATCTGAACGGTACGAAACTCGTCAAGCGAGGTCAACAGTTGCGACAATGTGTCAATGAGCGAGATTGAACAGCGAGTGCTTGACGTCGTGACTGCGACCGGTGTGCCATTTGAGGCAATGCCGTGTGATCCCGATCTCGCCGATACGGCCGAGTTTTGTGAGCACTATGGGTTCTCGCCCGACGACTCAGCGAACACGATCATCATCGCATCGAAAGGTGAGTCGCCGGTGTTTGCTGCATGTGTCGTGCTCGCAACGAGCCGGCTCGACGTCAATGGGGCCGTTCGAAAACGGCTTGCGGTGAGAAAAGTCTCATTTGCTCCGGCTGACCTCACGGCGGAGGTGACGGGAATGGTGATGGGTGGCGTCACGCCATTTGGCCTTCCTCACACGATTCCGCTGTGGATCGATGCAGCAGTGATGGAGCGCGAACGCATCGTTGTTGGTGGGGGGAGTCGGGCGCTGAAGATTATTGGTGCCCCGAAGATGCTGGCCGAGTTGGCCAATGCTGAGGTTGTCGAAGGGCTCGCTCGGCCGACGACGTGAACTGTCGGGTCCAAAGATCTGGAGTGCTCTTGCGGAGACGCTGAAGTGGCACGAATTAAGGTGCAAGCATGACAACCTCTTCGTTGGTCATCATCCTGTCTGGAATTGCTCTTGGGTTTGTGTTGGCGAAGAAATGGAAAGAGCGATCAGAAAAGAACCAGCGGCCGAGCTGAACTCGCAAGCGTCGTCGTTATGCCGTCCAGGCTCGTGATCAAGCCGTGATTCACGATGTGCTGGTTCGAGAGCGACCAACTGCACGACATACATTGCTGGGTAACCGGCCCTCGGGCATATTCACGATGAAGGAGTTATCGTCATGAGCGACCAAGCAGCAGTAGTAACCGAAGTACGAGGCCGAGTTCTCCTCATCACCTTGAACCGACCCGATCAGATGAATGCAGTCAACACAGATCTTGCACAAGGTCTTGTTGCAGCCGTTCGTGAACTCGATGAGAACCCCGAACTCACCGCTGGGGTGCTGACGGGTGCGGGACGCGGATTTTGTGCAGGAATGGACCTCAAAGCATTCCTTACCGATGGACCACCAGTTGGGTTCAACGAGTTTCTGGAAAACGGTGCGAAAAAGCCGCTCATCGCCGCAGTTGAAGGCTTTGCCTTAGCTGGTGGCCTTGAAGTTGCGTTGACCTGCGACCTCATCGTCGCCGCCGAGGGTGTGAAACTTGGAATCCCCGAAGTCGGTGTTGGGCTTCTCGCCGCAGGCGGAGCGTTGCTCCGGTTGCCAAGTCGTGTTCCATATGCGGTTGCAATGGAGATGGCGCTGACGGCAGATCCGATTACCGCGGAAAAAGGCGCGGAGTATGGGCTTGTTTCTCGGGTGACCGAAAAAGGCGGAGCGGTCGAGGGAGCGATGGAACTTGCAGATCGCATCGCTCGAAACGCGCCGCTTTCCGTTGCAGCATCGAAGCAGATGATTCAGGCGGTTCAGGGTCGAACCGAAGCCGAGTTTTGGGAGCACCAACGTCCGGTCAT
>JAPOIQ010000088.1 GCA_029978815.1 bacterium | reverse complement strand
GGTGCCAGCTGTTTTCAGAACCTGGTGCCGGCTCCGACGTTGCCGGCCTGTCGATGACCGCCGTCCAAGATGGTGATGAGTGGATTCTCAACGGTCAAAAGGTGTGGACTTCGCTCGCCCATATCGCGAAATGGGGTCTGGTGATCGTTCGAACTGACCCGGTTGCAGTAAAGCACAGCGGTATCACCGCGTTTGTTGTCGATATGGAGGCTCCGGGTGTTGAGGTTCGGCCATTGCGACAAATGACTGGTGGAGCAGAATTTAACGAGGTCTATTTCACCGATGTTCGGGTTCCGGCTGCAGAGATGCTCGGGAGCCCCGGGGAGGGCTGGCGAGTTAGCCTCACCACATTGATGAATGAGCGAACGGCGATTGGTGGCTCAACTCCGCCGCGTGGCGCTGGTCCGATCGCTCACGCAGTTGAGCTCTTCAATGACCTTGACGCTGACCAAAAGCCGTTCTATCGGGATCAGCTCATGCAACTTTGGTGTGAGGCAGAAGCGATTCGATTGAACAACCTTCGTGCGTCGGCCAATCGTCGAATGGGGAGCCCTGGCCCTGAGGGTTCCATCGGGAAGATGGCGGGGGCAGAGCACAATAAGCGGGTGTACGAGTTCTGCATGGGTTTGTTGGGCCCACGCGCGTTGCTCTACGACGATTACTCCAACGGTGGCGAAGGCGGTGGGCTTGATTCGATCTCGCGGGTCGCGTTTTTGCGAAGCAGAGCAAACACCATCGAGGGCGGTACCGCCGAAATTATGAGAAACATTCTTGGTGAGCGGGTGCTTGGACTCCCGGGGGATGTTCGAGTTGATCGAGACCGTCCTTGGAAAGATGTTCCGCGTAGTTAGTTTCATGTGGTGAGTTCCGCGCGGTGAGCATTCGAGTGGTCAATTCCAACGCGTTGAGGTGCTGCGGCAAATTATCGGCGGCTCGAATGACGGAAATTGTTAAGGTTTTTTCATGAGCCCACAGTTGTTGCTTTTACTGTTCGCAGTTCTCCTCGGTGTCATTGCGGCACTCTTGTGGTGGAGAAGGGGGAAATTGCAGGAACTTCCGGTGCTTTCACCTGAGGCGGCTGGAGCAGCGCCAGATGGCAATGAGGTTGTGATTACCGGCCTTGCCGGCGGAGAGCCTGGAACCAGTCCGTATACGGGGGTTTCTGGACTGCTGTTTGAAGCCGAAGAGGTCACCGAGTGGACCGAGCCTCGTAACGACGACAAAGGTGGCGACCGTCAAGAGCGCCGAAGCCGCAATCTCGGCACAGCGGGAGCATTGATGTACATAGAAGACGGTGGTTCGAAGATTGATGTCAGGTCAGGAAGCAACTTTGACATCACCGGTTTCCCGGAGACCCGAACTGCCAGCGAACGTGGGATGCAGATGTCGTTCGGTGGAGACTCCTCGTTCAGCCTGTCGTCAGGTAATCGCCGCACATGGATTGAGGAACGAGTGGTTCGGGAAAATGACAGAGTGTGGGTTCGAGGCATGCTCCGAGGTGGTGCGCTTGACGGGTCAGAAAAGAAACTGCAGGTGTCAGGCAAATCGGTCGACGCTCAACTGCGCCAGCAATTCATCGCCGTTGCGGTGATATCGGTTCTCGCTGTTGGTTCTCTGGTTGGGTCGTTCTTCGTCTGAGCGACGGATTACGCAGGGCCGAAACGACTGTCCAACACGGCAGTTCCGGGCGGATCGGAGGCCCACGGAGCAGCCTCACCCCAAGTGTCACCAAATACGAGGTTCGATAGCGGACGTCGACGCACGGGACCGTGAGAACCCTCAGGTACGCCGAGGGTGATCGTTGCTGAGAGAGCGACCTCGTCGGGCAGATCAAGAAATGTGCGAAGTTCGTTTTCAACAAATCCTTGGAATCCGGTGAGTACACCGCCGTAGCCGAGCGCCCGAGCAGCAAGCAGCAAGTTCTGACAGGCGGGATATACCGAGGCGCCCTCGGTAGGAGACGGCTCTCGATAACGAATGAGACATGCAAGAACGAGCACCGGTACTTCAGCGAAATGATCAACGTAATGCTGCATGGTTCTCGCCATGCGGGCCTTCGGCGAATCATTCTGTCTGCCAGAGCCGCTGTCGTATCCGTCAGCCGAGCGTTTTGAATCCCACAGGGTTTGTGCACCTTGGGCGATCAACTGTTTCACCTGTTTCGAACGCTCAGAGTTGCTGAACACCATGAATCTGAACGGTTGACGATTTGAACCAGAAGGGGCCCGTGTCGCAGCAAACAACATCTTGTTGAGATCGGATTCAGGAATCGGCTCATTTGTGTACCGGCGAATTGCTCGTGTGGTCGCAAGTCCTTCGAGAAGGGGAAGATCTGTCACGATCCAATCGTTACTTCCCCGAACAACTCCGTGTCGAATCGAGTGCGCTCGGTGTTGGCTTCGCGCGAATTGCGTGGAACGCTATAGGTGTGGCTCAGCGCTCCGAAAACCTTCGACGCCTCGACGGCGGCAATTTCGATGTTCTTGTCGTTGGTGGCGGAATCAATGGTGCCGTTTCAGCGGCTGCTCTCGCAGGTCGGGGAGCCTCTGTTGCGCTCGTCGAGCGAGGGGATTTTGGAGCATTCACTTCTCAAGAGTCGTCAAACTTGGTGTGGGGTGGCTTTAAGTACCTAGAGAATTATGAGCTCGGCCTCGTCTACGGCCTCTGTCGGTCTCGAAACGCATTAATGAAGGCCTACCCAGACAATGTGAGAGAGATTGGCTTCCTTGCGACTCTTGATAACAGCGCTCCTTACCGGCCCTGGTTCGCCGGGCTTGGTGCGACGGCCTACTGGGCGATCGGCCGTTTTGGAACGAAACCACCAAAGGTCTTCTCCCGTCGCCGTTTAGAGAACGCGGAACCAGCGATTTCAACAGCGACTGCCCGTGGAGCGATTCAGTACCAAGATGCGTACCTCATCGACAACGACTCGAGATTCGTGTTCTCATTTATACGATCGGCGTTCGAAGCAGGGGCGGTGACGACGAATTACGTTGAGCTTGTCGCAGCCGAGCGTCGCGACGGGCGATGGCATGTGAAGCTCCGCGACGTCGATTCCGGCCGAGAAATGTCGGCGACCGCGACGGCGTTAGTGAACGCGGCGGGCCCGTTCGTTGACGGGCTCAACGAGTCGTGGGGGACATCAACCCAGCATCGGATTGTGTACTCGAAGGGGATTCACCTTGTTGTGCCTCGCCTCACGACGACCGATCACCACAGGGTTCTGGCATTCTTTGACGACAGCCAGAGGCTCTTTTATGTCATTCCCATGGGTCGGCGTTCAGTGATTGGCACCACTGACACCAGAGTTGACGAACCGTTCACGGCGGTGAATGACGAGGATCGCTCATTTTTGCTTGAGCAGATCAACGCTCGAATGAACCTTTCGAAGCCTCTTGAGGTCAGCGACATCATCGCTGAGCGAAGTGGTGTGCGTCCTCTCGTCGTCAAAGTTGACGGCGAAGGCGCAGATGACTGGCGCTCGAAAGAGTGGACATCGTTGAGCCGTCGCCACGAAGTTGAATGTGATGAGCGGCAGGCTGTGGTCACGGTGTTTGGTGGAAAACTCACCGACTGTCTCAACGTCGGAAGCGAAGTCGCTGCAGAAATTGAATCCCTTGGTGTGACACTTGAGGAAGACCTCCGCAATTGGTTTGGCGAACCCGATCCGGGGAGTCGCGCCGAGTTCTTCCGTCAGGCGCATCTCATGCACCTCGACGACATGCGCTCAAAGCCAGAGACTGAACCGCTCTCCATTCGGCTGTGGCGTCGATATGGCCGTCGTGCGTTCGACATGCTCGAGCAGATTCGTGACGATCCAACTATGGCGACTGATGTCATGGCGTCGGCCGACTATCTTCGCGTTGAACTTCACAATGCTGCGGAGCACGAGATGATCGTGAAGCTCGACGACTTCATGAGACGTCGATCCAAGATCGACCTCGTCGTACCAGACGGCGAGTTTGTCGGTTCAGAGGACTTGGCCGAAGTTGCACATTTGCTCTTTGGGGATGATGGTGAACGACGTCTCGAAGAGTTTTATCGAGAACGCACGAACGCTCTCACTGAGTGACGAGGCTGTTTCCGCCTTTTCGTCCGTCGTAGACGCGGCTGGGGTTGTCGAGAACGATGCCGAGGTTGCCATCAACTCGAAGTTCAGCCTGAACGTCGACAATGAGATGTGTCCGACCGTACGACCATGCACATATTTCACCGAATTCCACTTCGGCGAACGTGAGGTTTGCGGCGGTTGACCCCTTCTCGATGTTGACAGTTGATGTGTCGGGCGATCCGGTGAGCGCCTCAAGGGTTGAGCACTTATCAACCGTGATGAATCCCCATTCGAGCGCATCTGTTGCGGTGATGTTGACTGCAACGACTGGAGCATCGGTGTCAATTGGAATGTGAAGTACCTCGCCGCGGTCAATGCCGTAAGAACACGCTGATTCTTCACAGCGCCGGGTATCGAGAATGCGTTCGGGATTGACGAGGGTGAAACCCAGCCCGCGTTCTTCTTGGTCAGTGAGTGTCCCGAGGACATCGACGATGAAGTCTGTCCCTCCCCACGAATACGCGCATGAGGACCCTGTGTTATCGGGCCTGATCACTGCGAGATTCGCCCGATCTTCTTCGAACCGATAGTTCAGATTCGACCATTCAGGTACACCTGCAGACGAGATGATTGATTGGCAGCCACCCGCACTGATGAATCCGGGTGCAGCAGACAGGGTGGCAGTGAGATTGGCGAGGTACGGCACATCGGGCGCATCGGTAATCATGACGGTGCCCTGATGGGGGACTGGTTTGATACCGCATTCATTTGTTGTATCGCATGACGTTCGGGACCGGGTGTCGACAATTCGCGTTGGGGGTTGAGGGTTCATCTTCAACACCGAGCGATCGGTCGCCGGTAACAAATACGCGATGACATCGACCACTCCATGCGCCTGCGACGAGTGAAAGAGGCAGAATCGGCCATCTGCATCGAGTGGAATGATGGCGAGATTGGCAACGTCTTGACCTGCGACGAAATTGACATTTGATGTCATGGGGTATGTACCGGAGCGGGCAGCGCATGACTCGAGCGAGAAAAAGCCGCCGCTGTCTGCAGAAGTAGCGGTGAGGTTGACCATCGCTGCAGTCGCCTCATTGGGTGCCCCCGGATCGATTGCGACCCGCCAGCCGGGTTGAATCGTGAATTCGCGATTGCACAGCATGCGTTCGTTGCCGTCGAGATCAACGACGTCATAACAGCCGAGGTCTGGGTCGTTGCGAAGGTTGAACTTGAGAATTTGGTCGGCGATCTCGGGGGTTCCACGAAACTCGAAGTGCGGCGGGTCTCGATAGGCGGATGTCGACGGAGTTGAACAACCATCTCCCCCGCCATATCCACCCCAGTACAGCCCCCATTTTTCTGCGGTCTGAATCACCCACTGTGGCATATCGGTTTCGACTGCGACCTCACAGGCGTTACCTCCCGAAGGGTGACGGTGGGTGACAATCGGATTCGCATCTGAGTTCATGTCAAATGCAAGGCCCCAGGCGTGAAATGAGAGATCGCTGATGCGCCCATTGGGGCACGACCATCCGCCGGAGGCATTTGTGCACCTGAAGCCGTAACCGGTGGCATCTCTGAGTTCGTAACCACGCGCAACAATTTCGGTGAGAAACCCCTCAAAGAGAGCGGCGATGTTCACGTGGGAGATGAAGTCGCCAATGTACACATCACCAATGCGTTGCTGGTTTGAGGTGAGTTGTTCGGATTCCCATTCGGCGAGCGCAGGAG
>JAPOIQ010000147.1 GCA_029978815.1 bacterium | reverse complement strand
GTAAGCGAACCCGGCCGAGCTGGCGGCGGCTGCAGCCTTGTCGGCTTCCTGAGCGAGAATGGTGAATGCTTCCATGTTGGGGTTGTCTCCTGGTTGGTTTGTAGTGGGAGAATTCGGTCCTGAGCGTTAGTGCTCAGGATGGGCGGCGCCACCGATGTACACGGCGGCGAGGATCGTGAAGATGTAAGCCTGCAAGAACGCGACGAGAACCTCGAACGCGGTGAGGAACACCAGCATGAAGAACGGCAAGATGCCGACGGGAACCAGAGCGATATTGCCACCCTGAACCAATTCCTTCGTGAGAAGGGCAAAGGTCACGAGAAGAATGTGACCAGCGAGCATGTTCGCAAACAAACGGACTGTCAGCGAGAACGGGCGAACCAAGAATGTTGAAATGAACTCAATTGGTGTCACCAAGATGTAGAGCGGTCCAGGAACTCCAGGCGGGAAGAGCGAATTCTTTAGATAGCCAAGGCCCTGGTGCTTGAAGCCCACCCCGATGAAGACCACCCACACGAGAAGTGAGAGGAACAGCGGAATTGCCATACGGGCAGTTGCGGGCATCTGCAGGACCGGAATAATTCCCGGAACGTTGCAGAGGTAGATGAACGAGAAGATGCTGAGCAGGAACGGTGTCCAGCCGAGGCCGTCGCGACCCATCGTCGGCATGATGATCTGACCCTCGATGAATTCAACGATTGCCTCAGCGAAGTTACGGACACCCTTGGGTGCTTTTGAACCATCGGCGTTTCCGGCGAGCAGGAAGATCAACGAGCCGATCAATGCAGCCGCAACGGTGATGATCGCGATCTTGTTAAACGACGGGAACAGATCACTCCATCGGAGGATCTCGTTAATTGGTGGAAATTCGAGTGCGAACACGTTATTTCGTTCCTGTTATTTCGACGGGCGGGCAGGTTTTAGGCCGGCGTGAGCCAGCGATATAGCTACGTACTTCAACTCCCACACGAGGAGTCCTATATGAGACACGATTATGGTCGCTCCGAGTGCGGGACGCGAAATCCATGAGGCATCTCGCACAAGAAGGAAGGCAACGAGGATCAATCCTAGACGAATGAGATAGCCGAACAACGTTGCAGCCATCACTAATGCAGTGGAAATTTTCGCCGCTCCCGAAACAAGCGCAGCGGCGAGTAGAAAATTGACGAACACAAGACCGAGCGCGAATGCAGCCGATAACGCTCCGGGCCCTCCCCACGGCATTGCTGCGACAGCGATCACGATCGGAGTGACGTACAAGCCGCGCTTGACCATGTCGAGCGAGATGCGAACTTCTATCGGGTTCTCATCGATGGTTGAATCGGTGGAAGCTGACATATCGGCGGTGGTCACTTTCCCGACCTCGCTTGAGCCGACGCACGACGCTCTTCTTCTAGTCGCTCCATGCGGCCGTCATACTCAAACTTCATCTTGATAAACGACCCGGTAGCCCCGAACAGCACAAGACCAATCATGAAGAGTGGGCGGGTTCCGAGCCATTCGTCAAGCAACCATCCAAGGCCAAGAAAAAATGCGAGAAGAAGTGCCGTCTCCATGCCACGACCCAAATTGTCGTCGGCTCCGCCAGCGCGGGAGTTACGGGCTTGAGTGAATAGCAACTTCATGGGAGGTTAAGTAGGGGTTCGCATGCGCAAGTCGATGCGCTTGTGAACGCCTGCACAAACTAGACCAACGACCCCTGTTGATGCAACCATCAAATGTTGCAGTTTGTTGGCAATCGACTTACTGCCTGCTCATCGCGGTCAGTCGTCGGAGACAATCTGCTCCGAAGCTGGACGAAGCAATGCCGCTTCGATCTCCTCTGCTCGCTTACGCCGAACACTCGGATGCAGCACCGTGAAGAGCACGATCGCAAGAGCACCCATTCCAAACGGCAAATAGGTGGGGTTCGTGTCGGTCAGTACCGGGTACAAGACGAAGGCAGACAACAACGCAGTCCACGCCCAAAGAATTGCGACACTTCGGCGATGACCATGCCCAAGGTTCATCAAGCGATGATGAAGATGTCCTTTATCTGCAACATCAATCGCCTGACGCTGTGAGGCTCGACGCACGATCGCGAACAACGTATCCAGAATGGGAACACCCAGAATAAGAACCGGAATCGCCAACGGCGCAAGAAAGAAGAACGTCTGACCCACAAAGGCTTGGGTCAAAGGATCGGCTCGCCCCCCAACCATGCCGGTCGCAACCGCGAGAAGAAGCCCTAGAAGGAACGCCCCACCGTCACCCATGAATGTGGTGGCTGGATTGAAGTTGTGCGGTAAAAATCCGACCGCAACACCGGCCGCAATAATCGCGATGAGGGGACCCAGATTCGGCTGGCTCAACAATCCAATATCTGAAAGTCGGAAGGCGTAAAGAAAGAACGCCCCGGCACCAATTGCGACAATCCCCGCGGCGAGACCGTCGAGGCCATCGATCAGGTTGATTGCTTGGGTCATTCCGAGTAGCCAGATCACAGTGACCACTGGCTGCCAATCACCCGAAAGAATGAACACATCGAGGTAAGGAACACGGAAGTAATACATCGTGGCGCCAAACCAGGTGAGCACCATCGCAGCAACAACAATTCCGGTGACTTTCGCCGGTGGCGCAAGATCACGGGTGTCATCAAGAAATCCAACAATCGCAATCACCAGCGCCGCAAGCACGACTCCGATCTGCTCAATATTTCCGTCAAACAGTGCCTCAAACCGTCCGAGTGACTGCGCCACCGCAAGAGCGAAGAGCAGACCGAGCAGCATGGCGATTCCACCGACGTTCGGGATTGCCGACGTGTGAACACTGCGATCATTTGGTTGCGCCACCCAACCACGGCGGATCGCCACAATGCTGACGACCGGAGTTGCGACAAATGTGACGCCAGCCGCTACGAAGCCGATGATCAGATAATCGAGCAGGCTTGGCATGGTGAAACGTTAGACCGGATACGTCTCAGTACGCCGGGAACCTTTCACAGAGGACAGCGACCTCACGACGCACGCCCTCCACCGCGTCAGCGTCACCACGATGACGCAATGTACGCGCAATCAAATCTGCAATGACTGGCATCTCATCCGCGCCCATTCCCTGAGTTGTCACAGAAGGAGTACCAATACGAACACCACTTGTCACAAACGGGCTGCGCGGGTCATCAGGGACCGTGTTCTTGTTTAACGTGATTCCAGCATCATCGAGAACAGCCTGCGCCTCTTTACCGGTGAGTTCTCCATCAAATGGGCGAAGATCGACGACGATCATGTGGGTGTCGGTTCCCCCGGACACCATACGGAATCCGTGGCCCGCTAGCGCATCAGCGAGCTGAGAAGCGTTCGACACGATGCGATGGGCGTACTCGCAGAACTCAGGCGACATTGCTTCTCTGAACGCAATGGCCTTGCCAGCAATGACGTGCTCAAGCGGCCCACCCTGCCAGCCAGGGAACACAGCCTTGTCAATCGCAGTCGCGTGTTCCGCCTTTGCCAGAATGCATCCACCACGTGGGCCACGCAAGGTTTTGTGGGTGGTGAACGTCACGACATCTGCGTACGGCACCGGATTCGGATGTGCTCCACCAGCGACAAGCCCTGCAAGGTGAGCGATGTCGAAGAGCAACAGAGCTCCAACTTCGTCAGCAATATTCTTAAATGGCTCTGGGTCAAGTCGCCTCGGGTAACTCGTTGTGCCGGCAACAATGAGCTTCGGTCGATGCTCGAGGGCGAGTTCGCGAACCCGATCCATATCGATGCGCTCCTCTGCACCTACCCCATATGACACAAAGTTGTAGAGCAAACCACTCGCATTCACCGGCGAGCCGTGAGTGAGGTGGCCACCGTGGTCAAGACTGAGGCCAAGAACAGTGTCTCCGGGCGACAACAACGCCTGGTAGACGCACATATTTGCGTTTGCGCCTGAGTGCGGTTGGACATTTGCGTGGTCAGCGCCAAAGAGTTGCTTCACTCTCTCGATCGCAATCGCCTCGATGGAGTCAACGACCTGGTTGCCGCCGTAATACCGCTTGCCCGGGTAGCCCTCCGAGTACTTATTGGTGAGCACCGACCCAACCGCTTTCATCACCGCCGGCGAGGTGAAATTCTCGCTTGCGATCAACTGCAGGCCGGTCTGCTGGCGTTCAAACTCGGCCGTCAGTAACGCTTCGACCTCAAGATCTGGCTGCGCATCAGATGGAAACGGCATTTCAGAACTCCTCTTCTAAGGCAGTGAGTTGGTCGACCCTCCGAGCGTGACGTCCACCCTCAAACTCAGTCGAAAGAAACACATCGACAATTTCTTCGGCAAGCCCAACACCAACAACACGAGCGCCAATCGACAGAACATTGGCGTTGTTGTGTTCACGCGCCATCCGAGCCGTGTACAAACAGTTACACAATGCAGCTCGAACACCTCTCACTTTGTTTGCAGCGAGTTGTTCACCTTGACCACTTCCGCCAAGCACGATCCCGACATCGGCCGTACCGTCACGAACTGAACGACCAGCAGCAGAACAAAACTCCGGGTAGTCGACGCTCTCGGTCGAGTGGGTGCCATGGTCAATGACCGTGTGACCGGCAGCTTCGACATAAGCAATGAGGTGTCGTTTCAGTTCAAAGCCGGCATGGTCACAGCCGAAAGAGATGATTGCCACGACTGCAAAGT
>JAPOIQ010000016.1 GCA_029978815.1 bacterium | reverse complement strand
AGCATCGCTCAAAGCGATTAGTTCTTGGTTGGAGTCAACACTCGATCAACGAGAGGACTGAACCAGTGGACCTGTTCGAATACCAAGGCAAGCAGTACTTTGCTCGCTTTGACATCCCGGTAAGCCCGGGTGACAAAGCTGACACCGTCGATGAGGCCCTCGCTGCCGCAGAGGCCGCGGGATATCCCGTCGTCGTAAAGGCGCAGGTGCAAGTCGGTGGACGCGGCAAGGCGGGTGGCATCAAACTCGCCGCTAACGCTGACGAGGTCCGCACCCATGCAGGAAACATTCTTGGCATGGACATCAAGGGCCACGTGGTCAAGCGCCTCTGGGTTGAGCACGCCTCCGATATCGAAGAGGAGTATTACGCAAGCTTCACCCTTGATCGTGCGGCGAAAAAGCATCTACTCATGCTGTCGGCCCAGGGTGGCGTTGAAATTGAGGCTGTCGCCGAAAGTGATCCCGATGCGATCGTCAAGCTTCACATCGACCCGGGGGTCGGACTCGATAACGCAACTGCTCGTCAAGCAGCTGTTGATGCAAAGATTCCCGAGAAGGCTCTTGATGGCACCGCCGACATCCTTGTCAAGCTGTACCGCTGCTTCTCTGAGGGAGACTGCGACCTCGCAGAAATCAACCCGCTCATTCTCAAGCCAACCGGCGAAGTGCACGCGCTCGACGCAAAGGTGACCCTCGACGCAAACGCCGTATTCCGCCATCCAGAATGGGCAGAGTACGCGGAAACAGAAGAACTTGATGAGCGTGAGCGCCTTGCGAAGACCCACGACCTTCAGTACATCGGCCTCGACGGAACCGTTGGAATTATTGCCAATGGTGCGGGTCTTGCCATGTCGACCCTCGACGTCGTGAACCAGGTCGGAGGCTCCGCTGCGAACTTCCTTGATATTGGCGGTGGCGCAAATGCTGACGTGATGGCAGCAGCACTTGAGGTCATCAACTTCGATCAGAACGTGTCATCAATTTTCATCAACATCTTTGGTGGGATCACCCGAGGTGAAGAAGTAGCGAAAGGCATTGTTGAGGCGCTCAACCGCGTCGACCTTCGCGCTCCAATCGTCATCCGTCTTGATGGAACAAATGCCGAAGAAGGACGTCAAATTCTTGCCGATGCTGGAATTCCAGAATCGAAACTTCGTTCAGAACCCACAATGCTTGATGCAGCCCGCGCCGCTGTTGCGCTGGCCAAGAACTGAGAGGTCACACCATGTCGATTTTCGTAAACGAAAACACCAAGGTCATTGTCCAAGGCCTCACCGGTGGACAGGGCAAGTACCACGGTCTCCGCAACCGTGACTACGGCACGAATGTGGTCGCTGGTGTCACACCAGGGAAGGCCGGGCAAGACGTCGAAGGAATTCCAATCTTCGACACGGTCGCCGACGCAGTGGCCGCCACTGGAGCAGACGCATCATTTGTTGCCGTTCCGCCAAAGGCAGCACCGGCTGCGATTCTTGAAGCCGCCGCCGCAGGCGTCGCATTTATTGTGTGCATCACAGAAGGTATTCCAGCTCAAGACGAGGCACGCGTGTTCAACACGCTGCTCGCCGACTACCCCAACACCCGACTGCTCGGTCCAAACTGCCCGGGCATTATCAGCCCCGGAAAATGCAACATCGGTATTACTGCAGGTGAGATTGCGCTGCCGCCAACTGCAGACGGTCCCAACGTAGGAATTGTGAGCCGCTCTGGCACATTGACCTACCAGGCGCTGTACGAGTTGAAACAAAAAGGTATCGGTGTGTCGACCTGTGTGGGTATCGGTGGAGACCCCGTTCCTGGCACAAACTTCATTGACTGCCTGAGCCAGTTCCAGGCTGATCCAGATACTCACGCAATCATCATGATCGGCGAAATTGGCGGTTCAGCAGAAGAAGAAGCGGCTGAGTACATCAAGGCGAATGTGACCAAGCCAATGAGCGCGTACATCGCTGGTGTTACGGCGCCAGCCGGGAAGAAGATGGGTCACGCTGGCGCAATCGTTTCAGGTGGCAAGGGAACCGCTCAAGGCAAGATGGATGCGTTGGCTGAAGCCGGGGTGAAGATCGGGCTCAACCCGACTGAAGCCGGCGAGCTGATGGCAGAAATCGTCGCCAACCTGGGCTGATTTCAGATGCCAACTGCTCTTGTCTCGGTCTACGACAAGAGTGGTATAGCCGAATTCGCGCGGGAACTGCATGGGCTTGGCTGGTCATTGCTGTCGTCGGGGGGAACTGCCTCGGTGATTGCTGAGGCGGGAATCCCGGTGACAGATGTTGCCGAAATCACCGGGTTCCCGGCGATTCTTGGCCATCGGGTGGTGACGCTTCATCCAAAGGTTCATGGTGGGATCCTCGCCAACCGGTCGGACGAGACGCATCTTGCAGATCTCGAGGAATTTGGCATTGATCCAATCGATCTTGTCGTCGTCAACCTGTATCCGTTCACGTCCGATCCCGGGATCGAGCTCATCGACATCGGCGGACCTGCGTTGGTGCGAGCTGCGGCAAAGAATCATGCAGATGTCGCGGTCGTCGTGAATCCCGATGCGTACCAGTCCATCGTTAACGAAATCCGTGAACATGCTGCAGTTCGACCGTTAACGCGAAGGCAACTCGCAAGGGATGCCTTTGCGCACACTGCGGCATATGACGCTGCGATCGTTCGCTGGTTCGATTCAACCGATGATGACGAACATCGAGATGAGCTCCCGAGGACCGTTCACCTCGCTCTGGAAAAGGTCGAGACCCTCCGTTACGGAGAGAACCCACATCAGGCAGGAGCTCGCTACCGAGATCTTACGAATCCGACGAGCAGTCTTGGCTGGTGGAATTCGGTGAGACAACACGGTGGCAAAGAGATGAGCTACCTCAACGTGTACGACACCGAAGCTGCATGGCGTCTTGCGCACCGGTTTGAACAGCCAACTGCGGTTGTTGTGAAGCACGCAAATCCATGCGGGGTGGCAAGTGCGGACACAATTGAGGAGGCGTACACCAAGGCTCATAACTGCGATCCGGTGAGCGCATTTGGTGGAATTGTTGCCGTGAATCGACCGGTTACTCGATTGATGGCTGAGTCTCTCGCGCCGGTGTTCACCGAAGTGGTCGTGGCACCCGATTATGCAGATGGAGCTCTTGAAATCCTGACGGCGAAGCCCAACCTTCGGGTGTTATCTGCAACAAAGCCTCAAGCGCGTCAACTCGATGTGCGATCCGTTGATGGTGGTCTTCTCATTCAAACGGCCGACGAGGTCCTTAGCGACAGATCAAATTGGTCTGTGGTGACCGATGTTGCGCCATCAGACGAACAGTGGGCTGATATTGAATTTGCTTGGCAGGTTTGCGCGGCGGTGTCATCAAACGCCATCGTCTACGCAAAGGATCGGCAAGCGTTCGGAATTGGTGCCGGCCAACAGAACCGACTCGATTCATCTCGTATTGCTGCTGAGCGGTCGGCAGGTCGTGCGGATGGTGGGGTGTGTGCGAGCGATGCCTTCTTCCCATTCAGAGATGGCCTTGACGCCGCCGTCGCCGCAGGGATTCGCGCTGTTGTGCAACCCGGAGGAAGTGTTCGTGACGATGAAGTGATCGCTGCTGCGAACGAGGCGGGGATCGCAATGGTCTTTACCGGACGTCGACACTTCCGTCACTAGCCGACAAAGTTCCAACTTCAGCGGCGATACTTGAAGCAATGTCGATGACATCTGATCGAACAGGTGCAGTTCAGCGCCCGAGCTCGCTGTCGAAGGTGCCGTATTTGCCGGCACTCGACGGGCTCCGGGCGCTTGCGGTTGTTGCGGTCATGGTCTACCACGCGAATAGCTCGTGGCTTCCAGGTGGATTTCTCGGGGTTGAGGTCTTTTTTGTTCTCAGCGGTTATCTCATCACGTTGTTGTTGCTCGCCGAGCACGACCGTGATGGCGGTATCGACCTTCGATCGTTTTGGGCGCGGCGCGCGCGGCGTCTCCTACCTGCACTATTTGCCGTATTGACACTGGTCGCAGTCGTCGCAACAGTGTTGCGGCCGGAAACGCTTGGAAAGGTTCGTGGCGACATCATCGCCGGCTTCTTCTACGGCTCTAACTGGTTCCAGTTGTGGGTCGGCGCGGGGTACGCAGCGAGTGGCGATTTTGCCCCACTGCGTCACCTGTGGAGCCTTGCTGTCGAAGAGCAGTTCTATTTGTTGTGGCCTTTGGTGATGATTGCGGTGACTCGTCGAGGTGCCATCCGAGTTGGTCGAATCGTGCTCGTTTTTGTAGGAAGTGCGCTTGCTGTCACGCTGCTTGTCGCGCTCTTGCACCACAGTGGACCAATTGGCGAGTGTGCGGTGACCCCTGATGCCTACTGGCAGATTTCGGGTCGTTGTTTCTCGATTGCCGATGTCTTGTATCTCTCGACTCCTACAAGGGCATCAGGGTTGCTCTTGGGAGCAGCGTTTGCAATGGTGTGGCGACCGAACGCCGTCATGCGGAGCAAGTTGGGTCAGCGTCCTGCCCGTCTTGACATCGTTGCCGTCATCGGTCTTGGGTTACTTGCGCTGCTCATTGCGCGAGTGCACTACCTCATGGCCGACCCGTCAGGTGCGGGGACGGTTGCCGATGGCGCGCTGATGCGGGGCGGATTCCTATGGACAGACCTTGCAACAATTGCGGTGCTCGGAGCGCTTGTTCATCGCAGGTCAAATGTTGGTCGGCTGTTGTCGGTGCCGCCGCTGTTGTGGCTCGGCACCCGCTCATATGGGTTGTACCTCTATCACTGGCCGATTTATCAGGTCATCCGCCGAGTTGCTGGTGTTCCGCTGTCGCTTATCGAATTTGTGATCGCAATGGTGCTGACGGTCATAGTGGCGGAGGCTTCATACCGGTACCTCGAAATGCCAATTCGTCGGGGTCGTTTCAAAGTAGAAACTGCGACCCGTGCGCAGGCGTGGCCAATTCAAACGCGTCGGATCGTGGTAGGTCTTGGTCTTGTCGCAGTGATCGTCGTCGGGTTCTCTGGTTTCAGGGTGGCGACGGCAGATCTTGAACTCAACCAAATTGAGGCGTCGATTGCGGCGGGCGGGGAAGACGTCACCTCGGGGGAAGAACTACTTGGATCGGTCACGGCGGCGAGCAGCTCCCAGGGTGACCAAAGCGACTCCGCCAGTGACAATCCAGCGGCGATGACGACGACATCGGTCGCGACCGCAGTCGTGACCCCACAACGTGATCCGGTGCAGTTTCTCGCAATCGGTGATTCTGTGATGCTTGGAGCGGCCGGAGTGCTTCGTGAGCGTGGTTACACGGTGAACGCGGAGAAAAGTCGTCAACTGAAAGGAACGCTTGAGTTCCTCCAGCAACTTAAAGACGCAGGCGCGTTTGGTGACGTACTGGTCGTGCACCTCGGAACGAATGGCCCGATCGCTCAGGCGGACCTCTCGACATTCCTTGAAATCGTCAACGATGTGCCTCTTGTCGTCATGCTGAATGTGAGAGGTGAACTTGCGTGGCGTTCTGCGAACAATGAGCTTCTCGCATCAATCGATACTGAGGACGACAACATCGTGGTCGTCGACTGGTTGAGCGAGTCGCAGAATTGCTCGGGATCATGCTTTGGTGATGATGGAATTCATCTTCTCGGTGATGGCCAGGTGTTTTACGCAAACGTGATTCGAAATATCACCGGCACATAGGACATTCACACCCTAAGTTGGCTTCCTAACTGCTGTTCGTTTGGGATAATTCACGCCTTCAGGCGTACGCTTGGGGGCATGACAACTCCAGTACGTGTGGCGGTCACTGGTGCCGCTGGCCAGATCGGTTATTCGCTTCTTTTCCGCATCGCCTCCGGCTCGATGTTGGGCCCTGACACCCCAATTGCGTTGCAGTTGCTGGAGATTACTCCTGCTCTCGGCGCGCTCGAAGGCGTGAAGATGGAACTAGACGATTCGGCATTTCCGCTGCTGAGTTCAATCACGTGCACAGACGATGCCGACCTTGCATTTGGTGACGCTGATGTTGCGCTGCTCGTTGGCGCAATGCCTCGCAAGGCGGGCATGGAACGATCAGATCTTCTCTCTGCCAACGGTGGCATCTTTAAGCCCCAAGGCGAAGCCCTGTCGCGCTCAGCCAAGCGTGATGTGAAAGTGCTCGTTGTCGGAAACCCAGCGAATACGAACGCTCTTATCGCGCAGCAGAACGCTCCAGATCTTGATCCGGGTCGGTTCACGGCGATGACCCGACTCGACCACAACCGTGCGGTGACGCAGATTGCGCAAAAGCTCGGCGCCTCAGTGAACGATGTTCGCCACATGACGATCTGGGGCAACCATTCGACGACGCAGTACCCCGACCTGTTCCATTGCGAGGTCAATGGTCAGAATGCCTACGAGGCTGTCAACGATCACGAGTGGGTTGATTCGACGTTCATTCCGACCGTCGCAAAGCGTGGAGCAGCGATCATCGAAGCACGTGGTGCCTCATCGGCAGCTTCCGCAGCGAGCGCCGCGGTTGATCACATCAGATCGTGGTCACTTGGTACGGCACCTGGCGACTGGGTGTCGATGTCGATCCCTTCAGATGGCTCATATGGTGTCCCAGAGGGAATTATTTCTTCGTTCCCTTGCACCTGTGAGAACGGTGAATACAAGATCGTTCAGGGCCTCGACATTGACGACTACAGCCGTGGAAAGATCGATGCATCGGCGAATGAGCTTGTTGAAGAGCGCGATGCAGTTCGCGAACTCGGCTTGATCTGATCGTGTGTCCGGTTTTGCCGGGCTACACCAATTTCACGACACGGCAACACGGCATGCGATATGCATCATCGTGTCGACACCACGTCTGAGTTCATCGTCTGAGATTCGGACTGTTGACCCGTCGTCACCGAGCACATCTGACACCGTCATCATTGCGAGGGCTTCAATGCGATGGGTTGCGGCCACCGTGTACATCATTGCGGCCTCCATTTCGACACCTACGTGACCGGTTGACTTCCACTTTGCGAACGCAGTTGGGTCTGGATCGTAGAACAGGCCACTTGTCACAATTGGCCCGACATGAACTGTGCTGCCTTCAGCCGCGGCGAGATCGGCAGCCGAGCGAACGAGGCCAAACGTCGCAGTCGGAGAGAAACCGCTCACGCCCGAGTAACGGAGTGGTGTTGTGTCATCTGCGGTTGCGCTCATCGCAATGACGGTGTCGCCCATCTTCATTCCGTCGAGAAGTCCCCCGCAGGTTCCCACTCGGACAAAACGACGTGCGCCGAGTTGGGCGAGCTCTTCAAAGACGATTCCGGCTGATGGGCAGCCCATTCCTGTTGTCTGCACGCTGATCGGCTGACCCTCGAAGGTACCGGTGTACCCGAGCATTCCCCGTTCAGAATTTACCTGTCGGTAACCCGGGTCGAAGAACGTCTCTGCGATGTGAGTCGCCCGATTCGGGTCACCAGGACACAGCACGTTCTCCGCGTAGTCCCCAGGTTCTGCACGCAAGTGAATTGGCATGCTCAGAGATTAGGCGAGCACCTAGTCGTTGTAGCGAGTGCGTGTTCGCACCGAGTTGAACACGCTGTCGAGCGCAGCAAAAACCTCCTGAGCTCCCATCAACGCTTCCCGATCTCCGAAGAGCAAAATCTTTCCGGTGACGAAGGCCTCCTGAGCATTCAGTTCCCCGGTGGCAACGGCAACCGCAGTTGCATAGCTTTGCTGCATCTTGACGTCCTCAGGGTCAGCTGGCCCCGCTCCGAACGCTGCTGCGCCATCAGCGATCTGCAAGTGATAGGTGACGTCGCCATCGGGACCGTCTTCGACCACCTGCGTGACACCGATTGTGTGACGGAGCGCAAGGTCGGCTAACTCTTCGCTTTCACGAACCTCACGGCTGAGCTCTCGTATCCATGCAAGCGAGAGATAGTTGATCATCTCGTCGTTGTAATTGTCGTCGGTACTCACAGGAGCCCTATTCTGCCGCGAGTGGACATCGAACCGGCCGATGAGGGCCCTCATGAGGGTTGCATAGATGAGTGGTGGTTCGGATGGTGGCGTCCCGATGGCGCGGCCGGACTGTGTGGACACCGATCAAATGTTCTGCAGCGAACGCTCGGATATTGGTGGATATGGAGAGTGCCGGGTGAACCGCTCTTACATATTTCGGATTGGAATATCCGGATGCGGTCCTCCGAGGGTCTCGTAAAAGGCGAGTTGCTGTGGGCAGAACATCTGTGTGAATCACCCCATCAGCAGTGGACGGTGTCGAACGAATCTCGAGCATCGGCATTTGATGACCCTCTTGAGATCGCGCGAACTGGGTTCGGCGACCCGACGCCTGTTGCATCAGACCTTGAGTGGTATGCGACGGCAGGCACGACCCCTCTCGACTCCGGAACTGGGTATCAACAACTAGGTGTCATGCATGGGGTGGTCGAAGTGCTGGGGCGACCAACGATTGAAATTGAGGAGGTGTCAGCTTGGCGCTGTCACCGTTGGTGGCCGAGCAGCAGTGAGCCTCCGAACACGCTCTTTCCGAGGCGATCAAACGAGCGAGCGGACGCCGTGATTGCGGGGCCGGAGCAATCGCATGTTGCGCTCGGACTTGATGCTGATGGCTGGGTCGAGATCACCCCTCCGTCACCCGCCGACTGCGCCTGATGAACCCGACTACGAGAAGCAAGAGGATGCTGGCACCAACGTAAGGGCTCGCAGCGGCGACAAACCATCCGAGCGAGCTTGCGGTACCGACAAATGAATTCCAGCCATCGGTGAAGCCGGAGATCAGCGTGCGCTCGGACTCCGGAGTGGGCGCCTCCCCGGGAGAGTAAAGGTCAATCGTGACTGTTGAGAGCGCAACTCGACCTTCAAGCGAGGCTTGTCGAGCGAGTTGCACCTCAAGTTCGGTTTGGCGACGGTTGAGTTCGTACTCAAGTGTGACAACGTCGTTGAGATCTTTGGCTTCGGCAAGTAGTTCTCGGATTCGAGCCACCGATTCGCGTTGATTTTCGATTCGGACATCGAGCTCAACAAGCTGTTCCGTGACATCTTGTGTCCATGTGTTCGATGAAGTGAGGGTCCCAACACGTTCGGGGTCATCCAGATTTACGAGAAACCCATCGAGCCGTTCAGGAGGCACCCGCACGACAATCGTCGCCCAACCATCTTCTTGGTCTTCGGTTCGCAGCCCGATATTGCTACTGGTGATCACTCCGCCGGCGGTGGTTGCAAGAGAGCGAATTGCGCTCACAGATGCAGCGATGTCCTCAGACTCGATGGAGAGTCCCATTTCGATGATGAGGTCTCTTTGCTCGACAGAAGTGTCGACGACGTTTTCGAATGAACCACCTGCATCGCTCTCGTAGACGTCCATCGCTGCCGAAGAATCGGCGGCTGCCAGCTCGTAGGACATTTCCTCTTTTGCGTCTGCGTTGTAGGCCTGTGACGCCTCGGCTGAGTCATCGCCACCTGAGCTGCACCCAGCAAGGGCAAATAATCCCGCTGAAAGGACGACGAAAAAACGTTTGTTGAGTGAATGCTGATGCTTCATCATGCAGTGTTTGACGATTCCACTCACAGAATGGTTCCCTCTGCCACTCTTAAGGGATGCCAGCCGGAGGACCCAGAGACATTCTCGACGAGTTCGAGGCTGACCGCCGTCGACCGACCTACCCAACGGTCGAGGTGGAGGCAGGAATGGTCATTGAGGACCGCTCAAGTGGATTTGTCGGCGATGTTGTTCGATGGTCGTACGAAGGGGTCACCTTGCGAGATCGCAAGCAACAGTTGCGTCACTTCACGTGGAAGCCTGGCGGATTTCTCATCGACGGCAAGCCCGTCACTTTAAAGCGTCCCGAAGCGACCCCGGTGCTTACTCAAACGGTCTCTGCCGCCGGAGGTTTCGTTAGTGATCGGTCAAGTGGGGCCTCGAGGACGCGGGTGGCTCAGCCGCACCGCATTTGGGTAGAAGGAATTCACGACGCGGAGCTTCTCGAACACGTATGGGGAGACGAGCTTCGAGAGTTGGGGATCGTTGTAGAGCCGATGCATGGCGCTGACGACCTGGTCCTTCGAATTAGCGAATTTGCACCGTCCGCCGATCGTCGTCTCGGTGTGTTGCTTGATCATCTTGTTGAGGGGTCGAAAGAGCAACGCATTGCACATGCGGTCGCTGATGATCACGTGCTCATCACTGGGCATCCATTTGTGGACGTATGGGCAGGAATCAGGCCACGAACGATCGGGCTTGAGGCGTGGCCGGATGTTCCGAAGGGGACCCCATGGAAGCAAGGACTTTGTGATGCCATCGGAGTGAACCTTGAGGGGTTTTGGCCAAAATTACGAAACTCGGTGTCGTCCTTTGCTGACCTTGAGTCGTCGCTTGTTGGTGCAGTTGAGCAACTCATTGATTTCGTTGCGGCCGAGGCTTAACACCCGACGTCTTCCGGGATAGTCAATGAAAACGAAAGCGGCGGTGGAGCTATGCCCCACCGCCGCTGACAGTCTTTACCGTCTGTACAGGATCAGACGAATGCGCTGGCGAACACCAAGGCGACGATGGTCATCACCTTGATGAGGATGTTCATTGCAGGGCCAGAGGTGTCCTTGAACGGGTCACCAACGGTGTCACCAACGACAGCAGCCTTGTGGGCATCT